>DAOWNP010000325.1 GCA_030642545.1 Desulfobacteraceae bacterium
CCAAAATAGGCTGCCCCATCTTTTTTCGTGCGTCTTACAACAGTTAGATTGGGATAGCTCTCTTTTGTATTTATTCTTAAAAAAGGATATCTTTTATCATCTTTTAAAATAACATTATATTTTGGTTTATGATTTTTAATGAAATTGGCTTCGACAATTAAAGCCTCTTTTTCAGTTAAAGTAATAATAATTTCAAAATCAAAAATTTTTTTTATCATCACAGAGGTTTTTAAATCATGCTTACATGATTTACTAAAATAGGAAGATAATCTTTTTTTTAGATTTAGTGCTTTCCCAACATAAATAACACTTCTGTTTTTATCTAACATCAAATATACACCAGGTTGCTGAGGTGTAAGATTGAATTTTTCAATTATTTTATCTGAAAACATGGTAACTAATCAATAAGTTCTGCTTTTTTCAGCATATTAATACGATCTCTTATTAACGCTGCCTGTTCAAATTCAAGATTATCTGCAGCTCTTTCCATCTTTTTTTCAAGTAATTTTACCTGAGTATTAATTTGTTCTATTGTTTCATAATTTAACAACTCCATTTTAAACTCATCTTCTGCTGTATTATTATCTTCTGACGGAAATCCAAATGGATTGGAGATCTCTTTTTTAATTGTGCTTGGAATAATATTATTTTTTTTATTATAATTAAGCTGATAATTTCTTCTTCTCTCTGTCTCTTTTATTGCTCTATCCATTGATTTGGTCATTTTATCAGCATAAAGTATAACCAAACCATCTGTATTTCTTGCTGCACGACCAAATGTCTGAATAAGAGCTCGCTCAGATCTTAAAAAGCCCTCCTTATCAGCATCTAATATTGCAACCAGTGCTACCTCAGGAATATCAAGCCCCTCCCTTAACAGATTTATTCCTATTAAAACATCACACTCACCTTTTCTCAAAGCATTTATTATTTTTATTCTTTCTAATGTTTTAACTTCAGAATGAAGATATTGTACAGATATTCCAAGGTCATTATAATAATCAGTAAGATCTTCAGCCATCTTTTTTGTCAGAGTTGTAACAAGTACTCTCTGATTTTTCTCTATCCTTTTTTGAATCTCTGAAAGCAAATGATCCACCTGATTTTCAGCTTTTTCTACTTGTATAACAGGATCAGTTAAACCAGTGGGTCTTACTACCTGCTCCACAATTTCACTATCTGAACTCTTAATTTCATAATCTGCCGGAGTTGCAGAAACATAGATAACCTGATTTGTTTTTGTATTAAATTCTTCAAACTTTAACGGTCTGTTGTCTACTGCAGACGGAAGTCTGAACCCATGGTCAACAAGATTAAGCTTTCTTGATCTGTCTCCATTATACATCCCGTTTAATTGAGGAACAGTAATATGGCTTTCATCAATAAATACAAGAAAATCTTTAGAAAAATAATCCATGAGTGTCGGAGGCGGATGACCGGCCGGCCTCTGGTTTAAATGACGAGAATAGTTTTCAATACCATTGCAGTAACCAATTTCCTGGATCATTTCAAGATCGAAATTGGTTCGCTCTTCTATTCGTTGAGCTTCAATAAATTTTTTTCTTATTCTAAAGTATTCAATTCGTTCTTTAAGCTCTTCTTGAATACAAATTGCAGCTGTTTTTAATGTCTCTTTTTTTAAAGCATAATGAGTTGCAGGAAAGATAGCTGTCTTTTTTAACTTTTTTTTTGAAGCACCAGTTAAAGGATCAAACTCAGTTATTAACTCAATCTCATCTCCAAAAAACTCAACCCTTATTCCCAAAGCTTCTTCATATGCAGGATAAATTTCTACACGATCACCTCTTACTCTGAATGATCCTCTGTGAAAATCTATATCATTTCTGTCATACTGTATTTCAACGAGGTTTTTTAAAAAAACCTCTCTGTCCTTTTCCTGGCCTGTATGAATTTTAACCCGCATTTCCAAATATTCTTCAGGTGCACCAAGTCCATAAATACACGACACACTCGCAACAATAATAATCTGTTTTTGAGTAAGAACAGATCTTGTTGATGAGTGCCTCATTTTATCAATCATCTCATTTATAGAGGAATCTTTTTGTATATAGGTATCACTTGCTGCAATATAGGCTTCAGGCTGATAATAATCATAATAACTTACAAAATATTCCACAGCATCATCAGGAAAAAGGTGGGTAAATTCATTGTAAAGCTGTGCTGCTAACGTCTTGTTGGGAGCTATAACAAGAACAGGACGGCTCAGATTTTTTATAACATTTGCCATTGTAAATGTCTTACCAGAACCTGTAACACCAAGCAGTACCTGCTTTTTTTTATTAGATAAAACACCTTCAGTAAGTTTTTTTATGGCTTGGGGCTGGTCCCCTGCCGGAACAAATTTTGATACTAAATTATACATAAGAGAAGGGGTCAAGTCTTTTCATGACACTTGTTAACAGAGGTAATTATAAAATCAATATGTTTTTTTATTGATTTATCATTATGTTCGCGTTTTTTCATCCTTGATATTATACTACTCACAGTATAATACTTTTCAATTTTGAAAAATTGACCTATAGAATCTAAATTATCATGCCTCAATTTTCTGAGTAAATAGATAGCAACGTTTCTCGGTTCGTTAAAATATCCTCTTTTTGATATTTTAAGTGAATCTTTATTGACTTTATAAAAATCACATACACATTGAATTATTAAGCTTTTATCAGGTGCAAGTTCTTTAGATTGAGGAATCTCATCACTTATTTTTTTTGAATAATACATTCCTTTTATTTTATTGACGAATTCAGAATGACCAAAACAGATTGGCCACCGTTTTTTTTCAATAACATCAGAAAAGCTTTGATCTGTTATTTGAGATTCTTTTTTGTTTCCCATAAATTTTTTATAAAACTGCAGCCAGTTTTTCTTATCAGATGAAATAATATTTAAGATAAATTGTTTATGAATCCAATTCCATTTCTTTGCTGGAGAAATATATCCTTTATGGCTTGACCATGCATATTTTTCAGGAG
>DAOWNP010000167.1 GCA_030642545.1 Desulfobacteraceae bacterium
AGTTATTTGTTCAAAACATGATAATACAGTTTTAAAAAGATTATCATGTTGTGTTATTACCTTATTTTTTTTTACAAGACCTTTTATATCCAAAAGAACTACATCTGTATGTGTACCACCAACATCCAAACCGATAATCATAACACAATCCTAAAATTTTATAGTTTAAAATTTTTCATACACTCAAAATCCGGATAAATTAGTTCTTAATTTCTACCCTTAAAAACATATGTCTTACCAACTAAACAGTGTAAAAGACTTTATTAACCTAAAACAGATAAAATTCCAATAGTTAATTTGTTAAAAAGTTAAATAATTTTTATATTTTATATATTTCTTCAGATATTATACCTGATGCAATTTTTGTAACAGGACCTGTCATGGATACAAAAAAGTTATCGTCAATCTTAATATCTAAAATACCCCCCTGCATATGAACAACAATTTCATTTTCACATAAACCCAGACGAAAAGCTGTAGCAGCAGCAGCCACACTGCTGCTGCCTGAAGCCAGTGTATAGCCTGCTCCACGTTCCCATATCTCTATGTGTATATTATGCTTATCTATTATCTCCATCAACTGTACATTTACCTTAGAAGGAAACCTTCGATCATTTTCTACCACAGGACCCAAGTATCTAACATTTTTTGCTGTAACATCTTCCTCAAGAATAATACAGTGAGGATTCCCTATAGTTGCAGCACAATATCTGACTTTCCTGTCTCCTATAATCATATACTCATTTAAAACTTCCCGATCCTCACCTGAAACAGGTATGCTCCCACTTTTAAAACCAACCTTGCCCATATCCACTCTAACACTGCCTGCTGCTACATTTACCTGTGATTTTACTACTCCACCTTTTGTATCTATTGTAAAAGTATCCCCACCCACAAGCCCTATATCATTTAAATATCTTGAAAAGATCCTGAGTCCATTACCGCTTTTTTCAGCTTCACTTCCATCAGGATTAAAAATACGCAAAGCAAAATCAGCTTTTCCTGATTTTATTGGTCCAAGAAGAATTCCATCTGAACCCAATCCATAATTTCTGTGACAAATAGCTTTAATACAATCAGTTGTAAGACTATTTCCAATTTCAGCAGGATCAAGAACAATATAGTCATTTCCAAGCCCGTGATATTTAAAAAAGTTCATATTATTCCTTGAGATTTTATTTAGATTTCAAAGTTTCTTGACAGAAAAAAAGCCAGGTTCTATATATATAAAATATAATTCTATTTTATTATTGCTTATATTTTATTTGAAAGTAATGAAAAAATGAGTAAATCAATACTCATTACTCATTTTTTTTATGCTTTGTAATACCTGCCATTATTTTAAAAAAACAGATAGACTTTTCCCCATTATGATTTTAATAAAAGGGCTGCAAAATGATTTTTTTTGACGGAATCTATAAATTAGACAGAAAAAACGATTACCCTGCAAACAGTTCTGCTTTTCATAACTGCTCCTGGCGTATACAGATAATAGCTTTTAATAATAACAGTAATAAAGTCAGATTTATAAAACCTTATGCTTTGATTGTAACTCCTGAAAAAAAAAGCTTTTGCCAGAAAAGCTGTGCTGAATATTTAGTAAAACGTATTTGCAGCAACTTTAATCTCAAGCTTCATCAAACCATATGGATAGAATATTTTCCTAACACAATAGATTCCTTTTATGTAGCAAGCTTTACAAAAAAATATCTTGATAGTGATGATGACCCTTTTTACTCCATTAAATGGCGTTCTATTCATACTAATGAACTTACAGCAATAAGATCTTTTTTAAAAGAGGTTTAAAAAGAAACTGTCTGCTTTTATATTTTTTAAAATATTAAAACAATGAAATTACAATAGTAACACCACAAATCAAAAGTCCACAAATGAATGAGATGTAAGCCAGCTTCAAAAATCGATATTTTTTCCCTTTTAAAAACAACCCTAATGTATAAATCTCATAAAGTTGCACTTTGTATGTATCAGACGGATTATTAATCACATCAATCATTCTTGCCTCATATTCACTATAAGAAAGTTTAACAAAATCACCAAAAAACAATATGTTAAACTTTGAATTATCTGCTGCATTCCTGCCTTGCTCTTTGAAAAACACAGAAATTTTCGGCATAGCTGAATAAGCTGCAAGCAAAATAGTCAATATACAAAAAGATATAAGACAAATCGAAATCCACTTGAGATCAGGGTCCATGACATACCTTATGGACAATGTTAAAACAAGAGATGCTGCTGTAATTAACATATTTGCTTTTGAATCAGCAAGGGAACTTAATTGTACATGATGATTTCGTGTCTGTTTTAACATATGATCAATACTTGTGCCAACCAATATTTTTTCCATATTCCATTTTTTCTTATTTTTTTTATAAAAGATTATAAACACTACTATTACAATCTTTTATCATTGTTTATAATTAGTTTTGATCTCTGTAATTATTACTTTTTTCTCTTAATTACTTGACATAATACAGATTAATCAGTATTTCGATTCAAAAAGATAATATTTTATTTTATTCTTAATTGTATCTTTATAACAATAAAGAATTTACTGTGCAATATTCAATCTTCTTATTTATTATTATTATTATTAAAACTGTTTAATAAACTATTATATACATTTTTATTTTTTTTTGGAGAAAACAACAAATGGCTTTAACTAAAACAAACATTATTGATAACATTCAAAACGAACTTGATTATCCCAGGAAAAAATGTATCGAAATAGTTGAAATTCTTCTCGAAATCATTAAAAGAACTTTAGAAAACGGTGATGAGGTTCTTATAAGCGGATTTGGAAAATTTTGTGTTACTGAAAAAAAAGCCCGAAAAGGAAGAAACCCTGCTACAGGCAAAGATATGATACTCGACAAAAGAAGAGTTATTACATTTAAATGTTCTTCTGTATTGCGTAATTATATTAGTAAACAATAACGCTAATTTTAAACTTTAATCAGTATTATTTTGTAATTTATTATTTGGTTTTTGGATCTGTTAATGAAATTTTTTCTTTGTGTAATAGGAATGGTTATTATAATTGAAGGACTTCCATATTTTGTATTTCCTGAAAAAATAAAATCCATAATAAGTTCTATAATAAAAACACCCAATAATACATTAAGAAGGCTAGGTCTCTTTCTTATGTTAACAGGTTTATTTCTCGTTTATCTGGGAAAAAACTGATGTGTTTTAATAACGGTTACTATGTTCCTGATAAATGATTATAATTATGAGATTCCTGAAGCACTAATTTCTCAACATCCTGAAAAAAACAGAGATCAATGCAGGCTTCTTGCTTTAAACAAAAACACGGGGAAAATAACACATCTTGTTTTTAATCAGTTGTATGACTATATCTGCCCTAATGACGTACTTGTTATAAACAATACAGAGGTTATACCCGGAAGATTGTTTGGAGAAAAAGAGACTGGCGGCAAAATAGAAATTCTTATTTTAAACTATGCTGATACCCAAAAATCTGATTTTGACTTTAATAATCCTGTATTAAAATGCCTGATTAAAGCATCAAAAAAAATAAAAGATGGAAAATATATATTTTTTGCACACAATTTAAAAGGGAAAATATTAAATTCCAAAGATGGAATATATACCATACAATTCATATGCAAGAACTGTTTTGAAACGATTCTTTATAAAATAGGAAATATCCCTCTTCCTCCTTATATAAAACGCAATTACAATAAAAATACAGAAAATGATAACCTCAACTATCAAACTGTTTTTGCCTCACAAAAAGGTGCAATAGCAGCACCTACTGCAGGACTTCACTTTACAGACAATCTTTTAAATAAATTTAAAAAAAAAGGTGTTCAAATAGTCCCTATCACTCTTCATGTAGGATATGGGACATTTAGTCCGGTTAGAACACAAGATATACGAAAACATAAAATTCATTCAGAGAGCTATTGTGTATCTAAAAGTGCAGCTGAAACTATAAACAATGCAAAAAACAGAGGAAATAAAATTTTTGCTGTTGGAACTACAACTGTAAGAACCTTAGAGTTTTTATCACAAAAAAACAACCGCATAGAACATGGCTCAGGGAACTGTGATCTATTTATTTATCCAGGATACAATTTTAAAATAATTGACGCTATGATCACAAACTTTCATCTTCCAAAATCAACTCTTATAATGCTTGTCTCAGCATTTGCAAAAAAAGAAAATATATTAAATGCATACAAAGAAGCAGTAAATTTAAAATATAATTTTTTTAGTTATGGAGATTGCATGTTAATTATATAATGCCCATGTCCTGACAACAGGCACAAAAAAAATGAAAATGAAATAACGCTTACTAATAAATTATAAATTAGTAGAATTCCTTAATTCATAATTTACCATTCATAATTCATCATTTTCATATAAACTCTCTATTTTATTTTCACCTGTTTTTTTATATTTTCTATCATAAAGCATAATAATAAAACAAATCAAAGTCCCTGTAAACATAATCCATGAACAAAATAAAAATCCGGTTTCAATAGTTAAATAGTCCATAGAGATACCAGCTAATATAGCTCCAATCAACATTCCGAGGCTATGAGACATTGTTAAAACACCCATAACAGATCCCATTGCACCGACATCATTACCTTTGATTACAGCCAAAGCCATAACAGAAGGCATAGAAATTCCACCACCTATTCCAAAAGCAATATTTGCACAAGCAAGATGCCAGCTTTCTGTAGCCATCTTAAGAGAATAAACGCCACAGCACACAATCACACCCCCTACTATTATCATAACAGTTTTATTTAATCTATCTGCAAGATAACCCATTGGTATATTTAATATTCCACTAATAAATACACCAAGCATAACTAAAATACCAATGCCTGATGAAGACATATTAAATTTGTCATGTGCAAAAATAGGAAGAAAACACCATACTACGCCTATACTTGTTGTATAAACAAATCTAAATACAAAAAGACCGATAATCATCTTGTCTTTAAGAATACTGATAATTTTTTTTGATTCAACATTGTGAATATCTTTTTTTTTACAATCATTATGAGGTAAAAAAAACAGACTGACGAAAAAAGCTATCAGGCACAAAACTCCCATACAAATAAATGCAAATGAATAACCAAAACTATCTTTTATAACCCCGCCTAATACCGGACCTATACTAAGCCCAAAAAAGGTTGAAAGGTTAAAAAGCCCCATAAAAAAGCCTTCTTTTCCTTTAGGCGTTATATCTCCTATATAAGCCTGAGTTACAGGCATTATCATAGCAGATGCAATTCCCTGTATAAAACGTATCGCAATTAAAGATGTAACACTACCCGCAATGATAAAGCCAAAGGAAACAACAGCATACAAAAACAGCCCTGTAACTATAAAAGGCTTGCGGCCCTTTTTATCGGATAGTTTCCCAAAAAGAGGAATTAAGAATGTTCTCGATATAGAAAAAGAACTAAAAATAAGGGCAATATATAAACCACTTGCACCAAGATCCTGAGCATATATAGGAAGCAAAGGGACAACAATACCTATTCCAATAACAGCACAAAAAATTGATAGAAAAAGAGCTAAAAAAATTTTTCTATGAGTATTTTGCATGGCCTTTTTATACAAATTAGATTAATAAGGAATGCTTTGTCTTTCATTTAATCCAAAAAAACATCGAGACAGGCGCATGCAAAACGCTAATTTATCCAATTTCTGCGTTAAAAAATAAATTTAATCCTCGGAATACAACTAAGTATGCCTGTG
>DAOWNP010000222.1 GCA_030642545.1 Desulfobacteraceae bacterium
ATAGCAACTGCCCATAAAGGTCGTGTTTCTGTTCAAAGTATGCCAGGTAAAGGCAGTACCTTTACGATATATTTACCTGCATCCCTTATTATTAAAGGGGTCAAGTCTTTTCTTGACACTTAGTATATAAATTGATCTAAATTTTTATAAAATGATAAAATGATAAAATGAGTCATCCCTTTTATCATTTATTTTTTATAGGGTGAGTCAATTTTGAGTTGTAAAAACATTTTTTTATCATACATTTTTAAATGAGGAATTTTTTTACATTTTCACACCACTGCTAACAATAACACCTTAATACCTTGACTTAAATTCAATTCATTGCTATGGACATGAAAAATGAGATTGGAGTAATATTTAGGAATATTATATTAATAATCTCCAAAAAGATGTAAATAGACCAAACATAATTTAAAAAGGAGTCTTAAAATGAAAAAGTTTTTTATCGTAGCAATGGTTGGAATTTTTTTTTATGGAACTGCTATGGCAGGGACAGCTCACCAGTTTGACGCTGGAGAATTTATCAAAATCGCCAAAAAAAATGTTGAAAGGGTTATAAATCATAATATTAATACCACCGCTATGATAGCAGATATGGAGACACTTATTACACTCGGTGTTGAAGGATGTAAAAAACATATGGGAGAGGCGGAAACACCTGATGTTGAAAAAAAGCTCATGCAGATAGTTATTGATGGTACACCAGACATGAAAAATCTGACCCTGGAGCAGATTGAACCTGAATGGCACAATGGCGGTGTTGCAAAATCAAAGGGTGTTGATATAGAACAATTTAATCATTTTGCAGAAGTGCTCTGCCATTATGATGGGATTGTGCATCCTGTTACTGCATTGATCTGTATTAAAAATTACGAAAAAATAAAAGATCAGAATCTTCTTGACCAGATAAAAGCTGAACTTGATGAAGTAATTGAACATATGGAGAAATTGGAATAACAACCATATTAATACAAATCCAGACCAAAAAAGGCAATACTGACATACATAAGATTGTCAAGAATATAAAAAAAACCAGATAATTTTTTCTAAAAATGCCTTTGAGATCATAAATCTGAAAATCAATATAGAATGGAGGAGGAGAAAATTTTATCTTCTCCTCTTCCATTCTATATAAATGATATTTTAAGAGTTATTTTTTTGGGGAAGTAGATCTTCATTACAAGATCATAAAAAATAAATGCCGCACCTAAAATAACCAAGCCATCAGGGACAATATTAATTTGCTTCCAAAAGCTCCAAACATTGCAGCATGTCCGTGGGGCATAATCAATTGTGTTCCATGGGTAAAATAGTTAATAGTTGGAGTATTTATAACCATACCAAGAAAACCTGCTCCATACCAATTCATAATTGCTGAACCTGCAACCCATAAGACATCAACCAACCATGGAAATTTCAGATCCTCCTCGGCAACAAGAGGAGCTATGAGCATTCCACCAACAAGCCATCCGATGTATACTATTTAATCATATTTGTGTAAAATGATTTAGTGCAAAGGCTACCTTTGCTCTATTAAGTCAAGGTATTTCCAAACCATCAAATTACCAGAGTACGTTTGGTGTTCTGTCCAATTTGGCAGGCTGTTACGGTATAGAGATTTTAAAATTTTTCATACAATATAGACGTACCTTGTAAAATTTTTATGCAATATGTTGTGTATGAAATCATATTTTATTTAGTTCTGTAACAGGCTGTCGATAAGACAACACTACAATAAATTATGATTTTTTGCAAAATAAATACTCATCCTACCTCAATAAACTTGAGACTGAGTTTTGAACTCATATTTTGTCCTCCTTAATTTTCATTATAGAGGTTTAACTGAGTGTATACAGTACTGTGGGGGAGGATCAGTTTTACTTTTTATCTGCCATACCAGTGCTTTTTAATCAGATTGTGCTTTATTTAGGTGAGCATGTCTTCACCTGTTTTTATTTTGTTTATTGACCTTTGCTTCTAAAAAGGGGTAATCACTCTATAGTGATTCATATTTTATATGATAGCTTTTGCAAATAAATAATATAAGAAGTGATTACATGAACGATACAAAATTAGAGGATATTACAAATAGAGTGTTTTTTTATATGAAAATCTAAAAAATAATGCCGAGATTTATTCAACCTGATAAAGAGACGTTCATTAAGCACAAAATTGAATTACTGGCACCTGGCGGAGATATTGACTCTATCAAGGCAGCCATTCTTGCAGGGGCAGATGCTGTATATTGTGGTTTGAATCAATTTAATGCCAGGAACCGTGCAACAAACATAAATTTTGAAGATTTAAATGGGGTTATACATCTTGGGCATACGCATCATTGTAAAATATATCTGACCCTTAATATACTGATAGTGGGAAGTGAAATCCCTTTTCTTATAAACCTTTTGAATAAACTGATTAATACAGATATCGACGGCGTAATTGTTCAGGATTTAGGATTATTTTATCTATTATCAAAATATTTTCAAGATTTTAAAATACATGCCTCCACGCAGCTTAATACACATAATGAAGGTCAGATAAATTTTTTAAATCAACTGACCGCTACCCGGGTTAATTTATCAAGAGAGTTAAATATTAATGAGATAAAAGCATTAGCTTTAACTGGACATAAGAATAATATCTCAATTGAGGTCTTTGTTCATGGGTCTTACTGTATCTCTTTTTCAGGTATTTGTTACATAAGTTCTGTTCTTGGAGGAAAATCCGGCAATCGCGGCAGGTGCAGCCAACCATGCAGAGACAGGTACTTACCTACTTTGGAAAATAAAAACTTCCCCCTTAATCTTAAAGACAATTCAGCCTATTTTGATCTAAAAGAGTTATATGCTTCAAAAGTTGACACAATTAAGATTGAAGGCAGAATGAAGAGGCTTGATTATGTATATACAGTGGTAAAATGCTGGAAAAAACAAATCCAGAGTTTTTATCATAACAACAGGCTGTATGCTGACAACAGTGAACTTTATAAAGTCTTTAACCGGGATTTCTCAAATGCCTATTTAAAGGGAAATATTAATAAAGGTATGTTTATTGATAATTCCAGAGATCACTCAATTAAACATCTTGCAGAGATTAATGAGTATGCTACAGATGAAGCAATGGAGCAAGGCAAGCTGGCACTTTATAAAGAGAAAAAAGAGATAACCGCAAATGTTAAAAATAAAATCAAACACTTAAGTATAGCTAAAATACCTTTAACGATCAGTATTTCAGGTGCGCAAGGTACACCTTTAAAAATATTTGTAAAAACGCCTGACACTTCATTTACAATATTTTCCAAAAGTGATCTTTTTCCCACAAAAAAAAACAGCATTGCCAAGTGCCTTACTTACAATTTTTTAATAAAAAGATTTAAAGCTGTAAATGATACAAGATACACTATGCAGCATTTAGAATTGGAACATCTTGAAAAAGATCTATTTATCTCTTTTAATGAGGTCTCTGCAATAAAAAGGAGACTTTTATTTATTTTAAATGGTTCAAAAGAGATGATTGACCCGGTTGAGGTTCCCTTTTTAAAAAAAAACAGACTTAAAAAGACACCTGCTCTATCTATATTAATCTCTTCGCAACAGGATGTGGATCTATGTAATCAAACTTGCGCTGATATTTTTTTTCAACTTCCCGAGTGTCTAAAAAATGAATCTTTAAAGCTGTTGGATCTTTTTTTGAAGAATAAAAAGTTAATTCCCTGGTTCCCATCTGTTTTGATCGGAGAAAACTATATTGCTGCTGTAGAATTTCTTGAGCAGGTGCAGCCGAAACTTATCGTAACCAATAATACAGGGATAGCTTATAAAGCTTATGAAAAAAAAATCCCCTGGATTGCAGGACCCTATCTTAATATTATTAATTCCTTTAGCCTTTTATGTTTAAAAGAAAATTTTCATAGTTGTGGCTCATTTATCTCTAATGAAATCAGCAAACATCAGATAAAAAGTATTATTAAGCCAGAAAATTTCAAACTCTACTATAGTATCTATCATCCAATTTTACTGATGACCAGCAGGCAATGTTTACTTCATCAGGTTATCGGGTGTAAAAAAACCACAATGGATGAGGAGTGTATTAAAAAGTGTGAAAAATCTTCATCTATTACAAATTTAAAAAAGCAGAAGCTTTTAATTAAAAAAACAGAGGGGAATTACTGTAGTATTTATAATAATATCAATTTTTTGAATACAGATATTGTTACTGATATACCCAATATGTTTTCCAGTTTTTTCATTGATTTAAGGGAGATAAAAACCGAAACTAAAATTGAAATAGATAGAATAAATATAATAGGGTTTTTTGAAAACCTTATTAATGGAAAACCTGGTTCAAAAAAGGAGCTCAGGCAAGTTATTAATCCCTCAATAAACACTCAATACAAAAAAGGGATTTAACAAAAAAAATATAAAGCATTGAATATTAATCAAAAATCTTTAACAAAAATGCCAAAGTGAGATTTTCAGGACAGCGGTCTGTCCTATTTTCTTCAGTCTTCTAAAGGGGTCAAATCTTTTCTTGACACTTAGTGTAAATTGATCTAATACTCATAAAATGAGTCGTCCATTAAGAATAGAATACAAAGATGCCTGGTATCATATAATGAATCGAGGCAAAAACAGAGAAACAATATACCGTAACAAAATTGATTTTGATATATTTACTAATTTACTGGTTGAAACAAGTGAGATGTGGAATTTCAGA
>DAOWNP010000220.1 GCA_030642545.1 Desulfobacteraceae bacterium
ATCAAAATCAATTTTTCAACGCAGAAATTTGGATAAATTGCGTTTTGCATGCACCTGTCGGGTCTTAGCTTTGACACCTGATAGTAGAGATGTCAAAGCTAACCCCCAATTCTATGTTTAACTATAAATGCCCTGCCAAAAATAGTGCATGGATAAGCATCTTCTGGAGATTATCTTCTTCTGCAGAAGATATTTTCTCAAGCTTCATCCTTTCAAGATAAGGATGTGCTTTAGCCGGTATAGTTGCATATGCTGCTTTCATATCGGCATATGATGTTTTATTAACTTTCATATCTGCTTTAAGTTGTTTTAATGATCCTGCAATTACTAATTCTTCTTTGGTTAAAGCACTTCCAAATGGGAATAAAGGAAATAATTTCTCTTTTTTATATGGCTTTAAAGTGTTTGTAATCATTTCTGGACAGTTATTTTTAAATCTGTCTGGAATATGATAATTTTCAGGGATTTTTCTTGCTTTTTTTGCTTGTTTAAGCAAATTTTCCTGAAATCTTGAATCAGTTACATTTAATATAGCTGTAATAACATCTTTATCAGAATGACCTTTAAGATCAGCAATTCCATATTCAGTTACTATTATATCCCTTAAATGTCTTGGAATTGTAATATGTCCGTAATTAAAAACAACGTTTGATTTTACTTCATTATTCTTTTTTCTCGTAGTTTTAATCATTAATATACCACGGGCATCTTCAAGTGCATGAGCCATAGTAACAAAGTTATATTGCCCTCCAACACCACTTACAACAAGACCATCATAATACGCATCAGATACTACAGCACCAGACAGGGTAAGTTTCATTCCAGCATTTATAAACCTGGCATTTGTTCTTTGAAGACGTTTAATCTCTTCATCTCCGTATAGTTGATTAACATATTCCACGCCTGTCATGTTAATAATTTTACGCTCGTCTTCACTCATATTATTTAAAGCATCATAAAAATCTTCAGGCCCTAAAAAGAAAGAGCCATGAAGAACAATTCCACCTTTTAAATTCTTACCAAGACAATTTTCTGTGACTTTTAAGAGGTTTTCCTCTTTGGTAAAATCAGCTTCAATACTTTTTGACCCGTTGATAATATATCCATCTTCAAATTTTAACTCATCTTTAAAAATTCCATATTTTTTTAAATAGTTAAAATTATCTTTTGTAAGTTTTTTAGCTATTACACCATTTTCTACCAATGCATTAAATGAAGAAGGAGTAATTTTATCTGCTATTTTATCCTCATTAATAAGTTTTTGAAGTTTAACATCGTCATAAACTTTTCTTTTTACAATACCGCTTTTATAAAGACGCATAAACCCATCAACCAGCATTTCTGTTGAACCATATATACCTTTATCAAAAACCCCTACCCCTCCATAATCAGACAGAAGTTTTTCATTTTTTTCTCCAATTTTTAAATCATCTAATATTAAAGATTTATAAAGATCGTTATGCTCATGCCGCAGCGTTAATCCATAAACAATTGCATCTCCCAAAGCACCAATCCCAATCTGCAGGGTACCTCCATCCTGAACCATAGTACTGGCATTTAAACCTATCATGTAATCAACATCCATAACAGATACCTTGGGAGGAGCAAACAATTTAAAATCATAAGACGGGTCATCAATGATCATATCAAAATCTTCAGCTTCCCGTACTGCATCACCATACATAAATGGCAGATTAGTATTTATTTGACCAACAACTACAGCTTTTCGGCCTTGAGCCTCTTTTGCTTTTAAGCGTCTTTCCAATTCAATAGTAGTATCTGCATTAGAGCTTGCACTGTAAAAAATTTTGCCGTCAATATTTTTTTTTGTCATAAGCTGGGCAGATAAATTCAGTCCCATATTTATCATGTCTCTCGGTATATGAGTATAATTTGAACTAATATAATTTTGCTGAACATGATCTGATTTTAAAAACCCGCCTGCTTTTGTATAAAATTCATAAAGAAACACATTGGGAGGTAATATTCCTTTTCTTAAATCAAGCATATATTCAAAGCTGGGAAAATCACCAAAGATTCTTTTTACAAAGGGTTCTACAAGCCTGCGTTGAAGCCCATCCCCAGCAGAAGGTACTTCAACTGTTAATGCTGTTAAAATCTTCAATTCAATATCAGAGTCGTTTTTAGCTCTCTGATACAAACTATTTATAAACTGATTGGGTTTTCCCAAAGCAAAGGGCAAAGCACAAACAATCTTTTTACCTATTTTTCGAATAATATCATCAATACATTTATCAATATCTTTATAGATTGCCCCATTTCTATCTCCCATAACAAGTCTCTTCCCCCATAACATCGTTTAAAATACAAACAAAAAAATTATAAATTTTAGTACTATAGAGCTAAACATGAAACAAGTGTTTAAAGCTAAAACAAATGTTTAAAAAAGATCAGTACTTTTTTTATAATAAATAACAACAATTCTATTGTGTAAACATCTTTATGCTGTTTGTCAAGTATATCCACAATAATTATTAGTAATTCTCATTATGGGAATTATCCTTATTTTGCAGGTAGATACTGGGTGTTTACCTCTCTAATATAAAGTTTAAGGAATCTATTTAAATACTTAAAATAATCATATTTTTTTGATTTTAGTTAAAAAAACAGAATTTTTTGGTTTATAAACATTTGTCCAGCTTCATTGGATTATTCAGTTATTATGATATTTTTGCCTGTAGATAGAAAAGTGGAGAGGAACCTTCATATACCGGAGCGTAAAAATGGCTCCAGCACAAAAGGACAGTATTTTAAGGAGTAAAAGGTGCAGCCAATGGGAAATCAAGCAATGTCCCAGCTGGAATACTAATACTATCACCCTTAGTTAACAGTGCCAAGCCAACGCCAACCTTTGCTCCTGTTCGGGCACCACTTTTACCATCAATCATACCACCAATAGCAGCACCTCTTGCAGTACGGCTAACTGTTTGTCCACCACTACTTCCTTTGGCTACAGCAGTGACTTTACCAGATTTCAGAGGTTTAATCTGATTATTAATCATAATACCGGTGAAAGCAATGGTCATTTCAGATTTACCAACCACCCGACCAGCCTGCTTAACATCAGTAAGGATACCATAAATAGTTGCGCCTCTTGCAGCAACAGCCACACCATCATGAACCAGATCAGCCTCAAGTATTGCAGTGAATTTATGACCTGAACCATGGCGGTCAGTGCTAAGCACATCTTTAGTTCTGACATGGATTGTTATACCAGCCGGAACTGTCACAGAGCCACCAGCTTTTTTCTTGTCTAATGCTGCCACGGTGGCACCACCGCTCATCGTGATCCCTTTTACCTGATCCTCAGGTATGGTAAGTACTATGCCATCACTCTTGAAACTGACCACACCATCATTTTTACTTTGGAAAGTACCGTCATAACTCTTACCGTTTTTCAGGGTAATAGTATCGGCACCGGCAATTGTGACAATTCCAAGAACAAGTGATAAAAATACAATAATTTTTTTCATTTAATTACTCCATTGGTAATAATAAAAATACCTGTTAATAAAAAAGAACTTCCTTAAGAACATGGACAAAACAGCTCTTCCGCAAAAATAAACATGATTTTTAGCAATATAAGTCATTGATATTTATTAAAAAGTTAATAAGGAGTTGAAAAGTCCGCTTGATTTTTAAGATATGCATGGCTCCACATGCTCACTTCTTTGAATAATATCTTCTAAAATCACTATTTATCAAAAATATTCATCACGGTTGTAAATGTCAAACAAAAAAATATTTATAAAATTTGTTCTAAATATTCAAGTGATTCCTGAAGATCTTGTATGGAAAAAACTTCCACTGAAACCGATTGTGTAAAATCTTTTAATATCTCTATTATTTTTTCACTGTTTTTTCTACTAAGATATTTAAGAGACGCATGATCAATAACTCCATCAGATCCATGGAGATGAATAATTTTTATTCTGTTTTTATATTTCTCATATATTTCTGAAAGATCAACTTTTTCCATAATAAGATGCCCTATATCAAAACAAACACCAACATCAAATTCAGATAAAAGATCATCTAACAACTCATAAGGATAATTTAAGTTTTCAATGGTAAAACCTGAAATATCAAACTCAGACTCTTCAAAAAACTCAAAACTTTTTCTTAAACAATCCTTCCATTTTAAAATCTCTTTTTTCCCCATATTTTTCTGATTTAAATTCAAATGAAGTGTTCGTGTTACAGGTCTTAATGATTCTGTAAAATCAATAAATTTTAAGACTGTATCTATTGCACAATTCCTGATCTCTTTTTTATGATGACCTAAATAAATATCAACAGGCATATGAATGTTATAGGTTATATTAAACTCATCTCCCATCTTTTTTAACTGTTTTATAACCGCATTTGACGGCATGGATTGTAATGAGCTTTCGAATAAAAGAAGTTCAATTTCATCAATATAATCTCCCAGCATTTTCACATTATTAACATACCCGTCCTTATAGATAAAAGAAGGGACACTGAGTACAAAGGGAAATCTGTTTTTATAAGATTTTAAAAGAGGCTTGTGCATCTTTAAATATTACCTTTCTTTTTTAATAACGCCCATGCCCTGACAGGCACAACAAAACATGAAAATGAAATAACGCTTACTGGTAAATTATAAATTAGTAGAATTCCTTAATTCATCATTTACCATTCATAATTCATCATTTTCATATAAACCATTATAAATTTCAATAAATTTTAAAATAACAGAATTATCAATACCATAATATTTATATTTGAAAATCAGGAAAGAGGGATATGGATAACTATTCTAACTCAGTAGTGTCCG
>DAOWNP010000288.1 GCA_030642545.1 Desulfobacteraceae bacterium
ATGAATTATGAATGGTAAATTATGAATTAAGGAATTCTACTAATTTATAATTTATTAGTAAGCGTTATTTCATTTTCATGTTTTGTTGTGCCTGTCAAGACATGGGCGTTATATAAAAAATAGTCAAATTCATTTTCCAACACAGAACTTTGGATAAATTAACGCTTTGTATATAAATCATGGGAGTTTAATAAATGGTTGTTGATAATTTGAACAAAAATATACCAGTTAATTTTGATCTCCGTCAAATAGAAATTTTTTGCAAGGTTATAGAGCTTAAAAGCTTTTCAAAAGCAGCAGAAGCTGTTTGTCTTGCTCAACCATCTGTCAGTGAAAGAGTAGCGACTCTTGAAAAGATGATCGGAATAAAACTCCTGGATCGTTTAGGGAGGAAAATTGTTCCAACCACAGGGGGTGTTTTTTTTTATAAACATGCCAAAACAATACTTGAGATGAAAAGAACTATCTGTGTTGAAATAGAAGAGTTTCTTGGATTAAAACAGGGAGAAATACGTATTGGTGGAAGTACTATTCCCGGTGAATATATACTTCCAAAATATATTGAACAATTCAGGAAAAAATATCCTTTGGCATCTGTTACACTTTTTATAGCAGATACCAAAAAGATTGAAAATACAGTCCTTTGTGGGGATATTGAGATAGGTATTGCAGGTTCCAAAGGTTCGCAAAAAAATCTTTTATACAGAGAGCTTTGGAATGATGAGCTGGTGCTGGTTGTTCCAGCCCAACATCATCTCGCAAAAAAAAAAATATCTGTTAAAGAGCTTTATAATGAGCCTTTTATTCTCAGAGAAGCTGGTTCCGGAACATTAAAAGAGATGGAGAGTTTTTTCAAAGCTTTTGGCTCAAAAACCGTTCACTCCCTTAAGATAATTGCAAGACTTGGATCATCTACAGCAATCAAAGAAGGTATAAAGGCAGGTTTGGGAATATCTGTTCTCTCCTTGTCAGCTATAAAAACAGAACTAAAAGCAGGGATATTAAAGACAGTAAAAATAGAAGGTAGTCCCATGTTTAGAAAATTTTATTTAATAACAGATAAACGCAGGACAAGTTCTCCACTGTGTAAAGCAATGCTGGACTTTTTATATAATGAAAATTTATCCAGATTTTAGGGAGCCATCCACTCTTTAACTTTAGAAAAATATGTACGGCATTCCCCACATATTTTTCACCATTCCGGTAAAAACATACTCCTATTTTATCAGTTGATTCATTTCAAATATAGGAATAAGAATAGCAAGTACAATAAACCCGACAACAGAACCTGTTATCAAAATAATAACAGGTTCAAGCAAAGCGGTTAATGCAGTAAGCTTTGATTCAACCTCATTTTCAAATACATCAGCAATTTTATTCAACATGGATTCAAGCTTTCCACTCTGCTCTCCCACTTTTATCATTTGAATACACATTTCAGGAAAAATTTTTGATACAGAAAGAGCAGATCCAAGAGCTGCCCCTTTTTCTACCTCTTTTCCAGCATCTTGTATAGCATCTGACACCACAGCATTCCCTACCACATTAGAAACAATATCAAGAGCATTTAATACAGGAACGCCATTTTCCAGTAAAGATCCTAATGTTCTGGCAAATCTTCCAACAGCAAGTTTACTTACAATTGATGATATGCCTGGAGCAGTTAAAAAAAAACGATCTATAATACGCACTCCCACATCATTTTTTTTCATTGTTTTATATATCATTATACATGAAAAAAACAGTAGAACAATTAACCACCAAAATGATTTAACAAACTCGCTTATACCAATTAAAAAAAGAGTTATACCAGGTAGTGCCTGATCCATATCAAAAAAAATAGCAGTAATCTGAGGAACTATGTAAGTGAGTAAAAAAAACAGTACAGCAGAAGCTATGAAACACATTAAAACAGGATATGCCATAGCTGAACGAATTTTTTGATTAAAAGCCTGCTGTTTTTCAGAGATATCAGCAAGTCTTTCCAGAACAATTTCAAGAGAGCCTGATGATTCACCTGCCCTGACCATATTTATATATATTGATGAAAAAACATCAGGATAAAGAGATAATGATGCTGCGAAACTATTTCCCTCCTCTATAGAATCCTTAATCTGTGATAACATCTGCTTAAAAGCAAGCGACTTTGTTTGAGCAATTAATGTCTCAAACGCAGAAACAAGGGGAAAACCGGCTTCTGAAAGAGTCGATAACTGACGAGTCATGATCGCAATTTCAGAAGGTTTAATACGAGAACCAAACAAAATATTAAAAGACTTTGATTTTTTCTCCTTTTCTTTTTTTGATACTTCTTTCACTGAAACAGGAAAAATATTCAAGCTCCGCAGTTTATTGCGGGCAGACACATCACTATCCGCATCAATAATATCTGTTATAGTCTTTCCCTTAAGATTTAGTCCTCTATATTCATATACTGGCATATTTTTTATCTGTTATTTAGGAACGTGGATGGAAATAACGCTTACTAATAAATTATAAATTAGTAGAATTCCTTAATTCATAATTTACCATTCATAATTCATCATTTTCATATAAACATCTATCATGTTTTTAAATATTTCATTATTTTTTTCATATCGTCCCATACCAAAGCTTTTTTCTCCTGATTTCTTAAAAGATATGCAGGATGAAAGGTAGGCATAACCTTTATTCCATTATAATCACAAAAATGCCCCCTTAGATTAGATATGGGTTTTGTGGTTTGTAAAAGTGCTTTGGCTGCCACTGCCCCAAGAGTGCAAATAACTTTTGGTTTTATAACCTGTATCTGCCGTTTTAAATACGGCATACATATCTTCATCTCTTCAGGCAGAGGGTTCCTGTTATTCTCTGGTCTGCACTTCACAATATTGCATATATATACTGACTCACGGGTAAAGTTCATAGCACTGATTATCTTTGTTAAAAGCTTTCCTGAAAGACCTACAAAAGGTACGCCTGTCTTGTCCTCTTCAGATCCTGGTCCCTCCCCCACAAACATCAACTCAGCAGAACAGCTCCCCTCGCCAAAAACAATATTTTTGCGAAAAGCTCCAAGCCCGCATCTCATACACCCTGTTAAATCATCCGAAATTTTTTCCAGCGAATCTCTCTTTTTTATTCCACCCATTTTCCATCCAGCAACTTTGTTAACATTTTCAGATAGACAATCAACCCCATCACATCCAATACTTTGTAAAAACAGTAAATATGCTTTTACATCATCTATAGCAGAAATAAATTCATCTACAGTTATTTCAGTTTTATCAGCCATATGAATCAATCACACAAAAGCTTTTTCAATAATTCTGTCAATAAGACATACTGCCACATCTGTTTTATCCATTAAAGGTAAAACTTCATCAACTCCATCTTTAAAAAAAAATGTGACTCTGTTGGTATCAGCTGAAAAACCTGAATCAGACTTTCCCACAATATTTCCAACAATAATATCAAGATTTTTTTTCAAAAGTTTTAACCTTGCA
>DAOWNP010000197.1 GCA_030642545.1 Desulfobacteraceae bacterium
GTTTTTGAGTTTTCAGATCGAACAAATCTAACCCCAATCTATGTGCCTATTTGTGGAAGTTATTTCATCCACGTTCCTAATATAAATTTACGTCAGTCTCACGCATTTCTGCTAAAGCTGAACTATAAAAATTTTAAACAAACTGAATTTCTCTGTTTTCCCGAATAAGGATAATTTTGATTCCAGCCAAATCAAAATCATCCGAGAAATAAATTAAACAGATTGTTACTTCAATGATTTTTTCTCAGGCTCAAGATAAAAAATTATTTTGATGTAGGAGCTCAGAAAATTAGTGTTTTATGACACTCATTATATTTTTATAGATATTTATATTACCCATTAAAGAAAGGATCAAATTTATGAAATCATGTAAATTATTTGTTATATCTATAGTTTTTTTTATTTTAGTATTTGCATTTTATATCCCTCCTGTTTTGGCTGAAAACAGAACAGTTTTACGATTCGCTACTCTTGGACAAAAAGGTATTTCTGTAATGGTCTATGTGGATAAAACGTTTATACCCACAATTGAAAAAGTAACTAATAAAGAGGTTACTCTTGATGTATATTGGGGGGCAGTTATGGGAGATGAAGAGGATTATATTGAAAAGATGCGTGTCAACCAGCTGCAGGGAGCTATGGTGACCGCTTCAGGCGGAATAACTGAAGCGGTTTGCCCTGATATGGCTGTACTTCAACTTCCATTTTTATTTAATGCATGGGCATGGGATGAGGTAAAATATGTAAGAAATAACATAAAAGATGAATTATACAGTATGGCTGAAAAAAGAGGTTATAAAATTCTAATATTGATGGATCTTGATTTTGAACAACTCTATTCAACAAAATATAAAATTGATACACTTGAAAACCTTCAAAAAGCAAAGGTTTTAACACATGCCGGTCGGCTGGAAGATCTGATGCTTAGATATCTTGGTATATCACCTGTTCCTGTAAATGTTCCTGAAGTTGTTTCATCTGTACGAACCGGTATAATAAATGTTGCTATTTCACCATCTCTATGGTGGGTAGGAGCACAACTTTATCCTGTTACAAAGTATGTAAATCCATTGCCCATAAAATATGCCCCTGGCATGATGATTCTTTCACTGGAAGCATGGAATAAGCTTTCAGAAAAAAACAGGCAAGCTATCTCTAATGCACTTCTTAAGTTAGAAAAAGAAGGAAATATTGTCATAAGAAATTGTAATAAAAATTCTTATAATGCAATGTTAAAATATGGAGTAGAGGAGATACATTTATCAGAACAGGAATTGTCTCTTTTTAAGAAAAAAACCAGACCATTGTGGGATGAAATGGCAGGAGATATATATTCAAAAGAAATACTTGATAAAGTTTTAAATCTATTAAAAGAATATCGTTTGCAAAAACAAAACATATTAAAAAACGAGGATAAAACAACTTCCCAATTATAAATCACAGATTCCAAGTCGTCTTTATCCGATCTAAAATCACAAAAAACATCAAAAGAGATTGCTTTCCATCCATTATAAACCTAAATTAATATAATTTAAAAAAAACTTGACTATTGTTTTTTTAAATTATATATAACTGTATCTTCTAATTTAATATATATTTATATTCTTCTAATCTGATCCGGCTTCTAATTTAATCCTGTGATTTATTATGTAATTTCCTGTTTGTAAATTTAAGTTCCTTAAAGAAAACCTTGTTTTTATATAAAAGTAATATTCTGAATGCAGTACCTAACTCTTTAAGAGAGTTGTAGTTATTTTAAGATATTTCAAAGACATAGTTATCATCAATAGTGTCTGGTTAGAATCTTGAGAGAGGGAAGTTTACTTGTTTTTGTAGCGTAACGAATAAATTTCGTAGAATTTCTTAGTGCAGCACAACCAAAAAATTGCGATTGTTTGAGCGAGGCACGAGCGAATTTTACAATTTTGGCGAAGCAAACTTAAAAATTCAAGAAAATTATTCTAAAATAGCGGAAAAAACAAGTAACCTTTCCATATTTTGCCTATTTTGTTTCCGGTAATTTCCTAACCAGACACTACTGAATTATCATAGTTTATGTTTATAGCCTGCTTATATTAACTATTAAAAAAAGGATCTGATTTATGAAATTATGTAAATTATTTGTTTTATCTATAGCTTTTTTTATCACAGTATTTGCATTTTATATCCCTCCTGTTTTAGCTAAAAACAAAACAGTTTTAAGACTTGCTACTCTTGGTCAAAAAGGTATTTCCGCAGCAATTTATCTCGACAAAACTTATTTCCCTACACTTGAAAAAGCTGCAAATGGTGAAATTGTTTTTGACATGTATTGGGGTGGTGTTATGGGAGATGAAGAAGATTATCTTGAAAAGATGCGGGTAAACCAGCTGCAGGGAGCATTGGTTACAGCTTCTGGTGGAATAACAAAAGTGGTTTGTCCTGACATAGATGTACTAAAACTTCCGTTTTTATTTAATGCATGGGCATGGGATGAAGTAAAATATGTAAAAGATAATATAAAAAATGAAATTTTTAGTAAAGCTGAAAAAAGAGGTTATAAAATTTTAACATGGATGGATCTTGATTTTGAACAGCTCTATTCAACAAAATATAAAATTGATACCCTTGAAAATCTTCAAAAAGCAAAGGTTCTCACACACGCTGGCCGTATGGAAGAAATTATGTTGAGATCCCTTGGTATATCACCTGTTCCTGTAAATGTTCCAGAAGTTGTTTCATCTGTTAGAACCGGTATAATAAATGTTGCTATCTCACCATCTCTATGGTGGATTGGAGCACAACTTTATCCTGTTACAAAATATGTAAATCCATTGCCTATAAAATATGCACAGTGCTTGATACTTCTTACAATGCAGGATTGGATGAATCTTTCAGAAAAAAGCAGAACAGCTATATTTGATGTACTATCTACATTGGAAGAAGGAATAAACGATAGTACAAGAAAATGTAATAAGAGATCATATAATGCCATGTTAAAATACGGAGTTAAAGAGATACATTTATCAGAACATGAAATGTCTCTGTTTAAGAAAAAAACAAGACCATTGTGGGATAAAATGGCAGGAGATCTATACTCAAGAGACATACTTGATAAGGTTCTTAATTTATTAAAAGAATATCGCATGCAAAAAAAACAAAACATATTAAGTTATAATAAATTCTAAAAAAATAAAAATTTTGTCAGTAAAGAAAACAGTTTTACAACCTTGCAGCCCAAATTTTTCAAATAAAGAAGCTCTAATTATATTGGATAGAGGAAATAGATACATTAACTATTAAAAAAAGGAGCAGATTTATGAAGTCATGTAGATTTTTTGTTATATCTGTAGTTTTTTTTATCATAGTATTTGCATTTTATATCCCGTCTGGTTTAGCTGAAAACAGAACAGTTTTACGATTCGCTACTCTTGGACAAAAAGGTATTTCTGTAATGGTTTTTTTTGATAAAACCTTTATACCAAGAATTGTAAAAGCAACTGATGGAGAAGTACTTCTTGATGTATATTGGGGAGGTGTTATGGGAGATGAAGAGGATTATATTGAAAAAATGCGGGTAAATCAACTGCAGGGAGCTATGGTTACAGCTTCAGGTGGAATAACAGAAGCTGTTTGTCCTGACATGGCTGTGTTTCAACTCCCATTTTTATTTAACCCATGGGCATGGGATGAGGTAAAATATGTAAGAGATAATGTAAAAGATGAATTATTTGAGATGGCTAAAAAAAGAGGTTATAAAATTCTAGTATTTATGGATCTTGATTTTGAACAGATCTATTCAACAAAATATAAAATTGATACCCTTGAAAATCTTCAAAAAGCAAAGGTTTTAACACATGCAGGTCGCCTGGAAGATCTGATGCTAAGATCTCTTGGTATATCTCCTGTGCCTGTAAATGTTCCAGAAGTTGTTTCATCTGTTCGAACCGGTATAATAAATGTTGCTATCTCACCATCTCTATGGTGGATTGGTGCACAACTTTATCCTGTTACAAAATATGTAAATCCATTGCCCATAAAATATGCTCCTGGCATGGTAATTCTTTCAATGGAAGCATGGGACAAGCTTTCAGAAAAAAACAGGCAGGCTATTTCCAATGTACTTCCTAAGTTAGAAGAAGAAACAAATGTTGCCATAAAAAATTGTAATGAGAAATCATATAAAGCTATGGTGAAATATGGAGTAGAGGAAATACATTTATCAGAACAGGAAATGATATTGTTCAAGAAAAAAACCAGACCATTGTGGGATGAAATGGCAGGAGATATATATTCAAGGGAAATACTTGATAAAGTAATAAATTTGTTAAAAGAATATCGCATGCAAAAAAATAAAAATGTATTAAGCTGCCAATAAAATTTTATATGTATAAGAATATATTTTTTTGCAAAACTAAAAATTTGGATAAATTAGTATTTTACATGTGCCTGTAGAGAAAATCTCAGATATGGTAATCTAATTATTTTCTTCAGGCACTATATGAAATTATTTATTCTTATCTGTTTTTTTTTACTTTAAACTTTTATTATAATACTTTTTTGCCATTTGAAAAAACTTTTTAGGTTGTGGGACATCCTGATTTTCCGGTAATAATGATAATTCTTTCAGCTTTTTCAGAGGTATTGAAAGATTTTTATCATATGCTCCTGATTGTTGAGCATTAAAAATAACTTGAGTTTTTATTGCCAAAGAAAAATATGTGATCTGTTTTATTCCTTCATCAAATTGTAATTCAGATACAGCATTTTTTATCAATTTTGTTTTAGTTTGAAAAAAAGTTATACCTCTTTCTCCAACCGGTTTTTTTGAAAAAATCTCATTAGTTACAGCAGCTGCCAAAAGTCCGGCTTTGTCACTATCATAATAAGCACAATATTTTTTGTACAATCTGTTATAAGCACCATGCATTGCATAATTTATTGCTGTATCAATCTGCTTGAAATATCTTTTCCCGTCAAAAAAGTTAAAAATAAAGTTTAACAAATAAAACACCCCTTAATTTTTTTTTATTAGTTTGATGAAAATAATACTCTTTCATTCGGGTAATAGATAATAAAAATATATTATTAATGCAAATAAATTATTTTGCTTTTTTGTACATTTTTTTGGATAGGGTCAGTAGAGTCA
>DAOWNP010000140.1 GCA_030642545.1 Desulfobacteraceae bacterium
GCCACCCATCAGGAGCATTGCAACAATACTGCTCACCAGTACATACATGGACAGCACACCAAATTTTCTAACCTTGTATAACAGGACAATCAAAAGAGCTGTAGCAACTATATTTTTTATAACCATGGTAACAGGGTTCATACCACCCCCGGCAATTGCAATCATCATGGTCGAAATTTTGATCAGTGCCGCAAATGTTCCTATGGCAATCAATTCTCCGGTCTTCCAGTATCGTTTTTTAAACATAGGGTAACTTTCTTTTGTTATTCATTGCACAATCTTGTTATGAAAAAATTGAATATTTTGAAAGTGGCTCACAATTTTTAAAAATACCTCATTCCCGCACAGAAGTGAAGCTATTAAGTTAGATTGCAAAATAAAGATAAAAGTATAAAATATTCATCTTTAACAAGTAAGATTTTTAACAAGTAAGTTTGGGAACACAAAACTATTTAGCTCTTACTAACTAAAAGCATTAACCATGTCAAGGCTTTTGTATTTTTATTTAACGGGGTAGGATGGTTAGGTAAAACAGCGGGATTCTCCATAGCATTTGCTGTTACATTATTTCATCCACGTTCCTTTATTAACTGTGAATGATATAAAAGAGCTGTGTAGTATTTTGTATGTCGCAGGAAGCAATAAAACGAGGTACTGCAGATACTGTATTTCCTCTGGAATTATAGCAGAGAGTGTTTTAAAAAGGTGATGTTAAGGAATGGAAACAAAATTTCCCTCCAAAAACAAAGATTTGTGTGAAATAAAGCCCAGCTGTTTTTTATTGGCAGCCGGACTTTATATGTGCAAAATAAAATTATAAAAGAGTTATATTACAAAGCAGAGCCAAATACCTTTTTTAATGTTCCGCAGATCTCTCCTATTGTCGCATATTCTTTAACAGCATCTATAAAAAATGGGATAAGATTTGCTTTTTCATCGGCTGCTGCATTTTCAATTTTCTCAAGAGATGCTTTAACCTTTGTATTGTCTCTTTTTTCTTTAAGTTTTTTAAGCTTTGTAAGTTGTTTTTTTTCAGCAGCTTCCCTGTCTATACTTGCATACATGGGAGTAAGTTTGGGAATAATTTCAATTTCATCATCTTCTGTATATTTGTTTACTCCTACCCGAATCTCTTCTCCTGTTGCCATTTTCTTTTCATATTTAGCAGCAGCTTTAGCAATTTCACTTTTCATCCAGCCGCTTTCAACAGCTTTTATAGGACCTCCTAATTCGTCAATTGCATCTAACTGTTCGAAAATCTCTTTAACATACTGAGAAGTTAATGATTCAATATAATATGATCCTGCAAAAACATCCTGAACCTGACATAACTCACACTCTTCCACTAAAATCCTTGAAGCATCAGCACCAAGCTGTTGTGCTTCCTTGCTGTGGCCTAAGCCTAATGGCTCATCAAAAGGAGGCTGCAGGACAGGTGGATCACCAATAAGAGCTGAAAAAGCAGCTCCGATTCCAACTCTGAACCAGTTATTTAAAGGACGTTGTTTTGTAGAAGTCCAATATCCTGCAAGAGCACCTCCGCTTTCTTTATATATCCAGAATTTTGGGTTTTTTACGCCCATTTTATCACGCATGAGAATAGCCCATACTTTTCTTGCTGCTCTTCTTGAAGCTAATTCTTTTAAAACCTTCATGCCGCCGCCAAAACTCAAAAAAGTTGTTTTACCGATAAATTTGTCTATTTCAAGTCCTGCATCAACTCCGGCTTGCAAATAGGCAAGCCCATTTGCCATAGTAAAAGCTATTGCCTGTATTCTTGTAGCACCAGCCTCTTTCATATGGAAACCTGATATACTGATGGTGTTCATTCTTGGCATATGTTCAGTACAATATGTTATTGTATCTCTTGTCATTCTCATGGATGCTTTAACCGGAAATACCTGAGTGCCTCTTGCTACAAACTCTTTTAAAATATCATTTTGAGGAGTGCCACGCAAAGATGATAAGGCAATTCCTCTTTTTTCTGCAATAGCTGCATACATGGCAAGAATGATATTAGTTGTCCCGTTTATTGTCCAGTTTGATGCAATTTTATCAATCTCTTTAGAATCAGTAAAAACTTCATAAAGAGTTTCAAAATCTTCTAAGGAATCAATGGCAAGGCCTACTTTTCCAACCTCTCCTTCAGATTGAGGATCATCTGAATCAAGACCGCATTGTGTAGGCAGGTCAAAAGCGATATTTGGACCTCTTGCAGCAAGATGTGCACCTTTATCCATATAAAAATCTCTTAAATCCTCGGCAGTTCCACAGCCTGAATAACCAAATGCTCCTTTTATCAGTTTTCCTGCACCATTTATTTTCCCTTTTCCCCACATAAGTGGAACCAGAGGTATGGCTACTCTTCCTGCTGTAAAGGGAAATTCACCCGGGAACCCTACATCTTTAATAAAATCAAAATCCTTTAGATCTTCCGGGGTATACATAACAGGATCATCTTGAGTACCGAGGCGTTGTTTGTTTTTTTCTACAACAGAATCCTGCCATTTTTGTTTGGCTTCTTTAACGGTTTTTAAATATGTGTCTTTTTCCTGCATTAAATAGTCTCCTTATTGACTTTAGAAATTAGGAACGAGGACAAAACAGCTTTTATGCCTTGCTCCTGATACTAAAAAAGTATCATAAAAATAATTTCTTTTAAAACATATATTAAGATTTAAATAAATATTTTAACCTGTTTATAATAATTTACAATGAAAATCTATATAAAAATTAAAAATTTTGGCTTATGTTGTCAATATGTGTTAGGTCTTTTTGGGAAAAGTAAAAAATATTGACGATATTGTTAAGAAAATAAGAACCTGTTTAATTTAGAACTTATTTGGAGTATTTATTAAATGAAGAATAAAGTACTTTATGAAAATTCTCAAAAGTGTGTTGATGATGTTATAGATAAAGTAGGTAAAAAGATAATTTTAGGTATTCCGCTTGGCTTGGGGAAACCTAACAATTTTGTAAATCAGTTGTATGAAAAAGTAAAAAATAATCCTGAGCTTGACCTTCAAATATTAACAGCTCTTACTCTTGAAAAACCAATTCCGGAAAGCGAAATAGAAAACAGGCTTATGGGACCTATTTTAGAACGGCTTTTTGGAGATTTCCCTGATTTAGAATATTTAATAGATTTAAGAAAAAACAGACTGCCTTCTAACGTAACAATTACTGAGTTTTATACCAAGGCAGGGAGTTTTTTAAAACAACCGCATGTACAGCATAATTATATAAGTTCAAATTATACACATGTATGCAGAGATATTATTAATGCTGGAATAAATGTAGCAGGTCAGCTTATTGCAAAAAAAGATTTTGGAAACAAAACATTATATAGTGCAAGTTGTAATGCAGATACCACCCTTGAGCTGGGAAGACGTATGAGACAGGAACAGGAGAAAGGACGCAAAATAGCTATTGTGGGGCAGGTAAATGATAATCTCCCTTTTATGTATGGAGATGCTGTAGTTGAACAGGATAATTTTGATTTTATATTAGACAATCCTGAATATAATTTCAAGTTATTTGGATCTCCAAGGCAGCCTGTATCAACTGCAGATTATCTTATTGGTCTTTATGCCGGCACATTAATTAAAGATGGAGGAACACTGCAGATAGGAATTGGGGCATTAGGCGATGCTCTTGTTTATAATTTAATACAAAGACATGAAAAAAATGATGTTTACCGGTCTGTCTTAAACAGGTTTAATATTGATGAAGAGTATGGATCATTAATTAACAGTATAGGTGGTACAGATAGTTTTGATAAAGGATTATATGGAAGTACAGAGATGTTTGTTGAAGGTTTTTTACATCTTTATAAACGTGGAATTATAAAACGTAGAGTATATGATAATTACAAGATACAAAAACTGCTCAATGAAGATAAAATAAGTGAAAAAATAACACCGTCATCTTTTGTTTCAATGCTTGATAATGGATTAATAAATAAAAAACTGTCAGATAAAGATTTTGATTTATTGCAAAAATATGGGGTTTTTAAAGAAGAATTAAAGTTTGAAGATGGATATATAATAAATGGATTAAAAACTATTAAGGCAGATTTTACAAATGAAGATAATATTTCAAAAGTTGTAGATAATTGTTTGTCTGATCATTTAAAGCATGGTGTGATATTGCACGGTTCTTTTTTCATAGGTTCTTCTGATTTTTATGAAGATTTAAGAAATTTTCCAGAAGATGAAGCCAGGCTTATTAATATGACCGGGGTTGACTATGTAAATCAGTTGTATGGCAGTGAAGAGTTAAAGAGGGTTCAAAGAAAAGATGCAAGATTTATAAATACCGGCATGAAAGCAACCCTTAGCGGAGCAATTGTATCAGATGGTTTAGATAACGGGCTTGTTGTAAGCGGGGTAGGGGGGCAATATAATTTTGTTACAATGGCTCATGCGTTAGAAGATGGGCGTAGTATTATAATGATAAAAAGCACAAGAACAAAAGATGCGAAAGTGATTTCAAATATTCTTTTTAATTATGGACATATTACTATCCCAAGGCATTTAAGAGATATAGTTGTCACTGAATATGGAATTGCAGATTTATATGGACGTTCAGATAAACAAATTATTGCATCTTTGTTAAATATTACAGATTCAAGATTTCAAAAAAAACTGTTAAAAAAAGCAAAAAAAGCAAAGAAAATAGAGCCTGACTATAAAATCCCAGACAGGTTTAGAAGTAATTACCCCCAAAAGCTTGAAGAAAAAATTGATTCCTATAAAAAAGGTTCCTATAAAAAAGATGGCCTTTTTCCAATATTTCCCTTTGGATGTGATTTAACAAAAGAGGAATTGATTATTGCAGGTTCTTTAAAACAGTTTAAACATAATATGAAAGCAAAAAAAATATCATACAAACATTTAAAAACAGCATATAAAGAAGTACCTTCTCAGGCAGGTTTGTATCTTGAAAGATTAAAACTTGATACCCCATGTTCTATAAAGGAAAAAATTATGCAGAAAATTGTTGTTTATGCTCTTCTTTCAGGTGGAAAAATATAAGTATTGTAAAAAAGTCATTAATTGATTAATTTATAACAGATTTATTATGTGATAACTATATATAAAAAAAATGGAGTAAGAAGTATGCCGATTTTTGAATTTAAATGTTTGGAGTGTGGAAAGTTTTTTGAAATTCTTGTAATGAGTGATGATGAAAAAGCAAAGATGATTTGTCCTGAATGTAAAAAAGGAAATTTTGAAAGGGTGTTGAGTACTACAAATTTTAATATGGGAATAAAATCCTCATCCGCCCAAAGTCCGGTTGGTGCCCAAACCAGAAACTGTTCATCTGGTTCATGTACTACTTACGATATACCCGGACCATCATAAAATACGTTTTTATCATTAAGGAACGTGGATGAAATACTTTTTCTCTCTCCACCATATCTACGTTCCTTATGTGCCTTGGAAGATGAACAAGAAGCCTGCCTGCTGCTTTGTCAGTTGTTGTGTCCCTATCCATGGAAATGCAAATAATTTTTAATTTTATGGCAGTTTGTCCGCGTTCCTTAGGTTTGAATTAAATAAATAATTAAAATTGATTGTTTGACTTTTCATCCATTTTTTTAGTAATATAAAAAGAGTTGAATAACTTCTTTGTCGCTTTTCTTAATATATATAATATCTTGTATCTAAAAAATTATATTTAAAGATAAAATAAATGCTTAATTTGCAACTCTCAGCTAAAGAATTTAATCTTATCTCTGATCTTGTTTATAATAAGAGTGGTATAACTCTTCATGATGGAAAAAAAGAACTGGTTAAGTCAAGGCTTTCAAAAGTATTAAGAAAAAAAAATATAGATACTTTTCGTGAATATTACAAGATACTTGTAAATGATAGTTCTGGCGATGAAATTATAGCAATGATAGATGCTATATCCACAAATTTTACCAGCTTTTTTAGAGAAATAAAACATTTTGAGTTTTTAAAATCTGATATTTTTCCAAAATTAAAAAAAAACGATCTAATTAGAGTATGGAGTGCCGGATGCTCCAGTGGGGAAGAGGTGTATACTCTTTTAATTTGTTTTATGGAATATTTTGGTGAAAAGTCTGCAAATAATTTCCGGTTTTCAGCTACAGACATTTCTACAAGAGTTTTAAATAAAGCTATAAAAGGAATTTATCATAAAGATTGTTGTAAAAAAATCTCTTTGGATCTGTTAAGAAAGTATTTTCAAAAAGGCAGTAGTAACTTTGATGGTTATTATAAAATTAAAGGGAAATATTCAAAGTTAATAGATTTTAAAAGATTAAATTTTATGGAAACATTTAATTTTGCTGATAAGTTTGATGTTATTTTTTGTAGAAATGTTATGATATACTTTAATAAAGAGACTCAGGAAATACTTGTAAATAAGTTTTGGAATAGTTTAAAAGAAGAAGGGTGGCTGTTTATAGGGCATTCTGAAAGTCTTATGAGTATTCAGCATAAATTTAAATATGTTGCACCTACAATTTATCAGAAATAATCAGTAGTGTACGGTTAGAAAATTGCAAGAAAAAAAATAGACAAAATAGGTAAAATAGGTAAAATAGGTAAAATAGGCAAAATACGGAAAGTTTAATTGTTTTTCCGCTATTTTAGAATAAATTTCTTGAATTTCTAAGTTTGCTTCACCAAAATTGCGAAACTCGCTCGTGCCTCGCTCAAA
>DAOWNP010000074.1 GCA_030642545.1 Desulfobacteraceae bacterium
CCATAAAGCTGTTGGCTGGATGTTAAGAGAGGTAGGTAAGCGGGATATAGATATTGAAGAAAAATTTCTAAAAAAACGATATCTTAAAATGCCTCGAACTATGTTAAGGTATTCTATTGAAAAATTTGAAGAAAACAAAAGACAGGCATACTTAAAAGGCACTATATAATTTTTGTATATGCAGGAACAACAGACTTTTCAACAAATCAATACCTGTAGTAATTTATGATATAAATTAATACAGGTATTGATGCCAGTAGTATTTTTCTGTATACTTTTTACTATAATGTAAATACAGCAAAGCCCCTTATAGATTTCCGATATCTTAAAAAGGTTATTTTCACATGAGAATACTCGTATTAAGTAGCAATAAAATTGTAAGTAAACTTATTGTTCATGAATTGATAAGTTTAACACGCGAAGTTGCTGTGTACAGTATAGATGATAATATTATTGAGAATATTAAAAAATTCTTACCGGATATTGTTATTATTGCTTCAGATGTAATTGTTCCTGTTGTCGAGGCAATAAAAAAAGAAAAACTGGTTATGCCGGAAACTACTGTGCCATTGCCTCTGCTTGCAATAATTGATTCAGATTATGAACATGTTATAGATGCGGTTTGGGCGGTTGGTGTTACTAAGGTAATTGAAACTCCGTTTGAAAAATCTGAACTTATGGATGCTGCATGCGGACTTTATGAATCAAAGAGAAATATTGCCGGTTCTTCAGTTCTTGTGGTAGATGATGCCAGATTTATTTTGAAAGTTGCATCTGATGCTTTAATATCAGCAGGGTTTAATGTTTTTACGGCTGGAGATGGGCAGCAGGCATGGGATTTTCTGATAAGTAAGGAAGGGATAAACATTGATATAGTTATTACTGATTTGCATATGCCTGTTATGGATGGAGAGGCATTATGCAAAAAAATAAGAAAACACAAACAACTTGGCAGAATACCTGTTGTTATTTTAACATCTCAAAGCGGAGAAGAGACTGAGGTACGCCTGTTAAAAGCTGGAGCATCTGATTTTCTTGCAAAGCCATTTTTAAATGATCTCTTGATAGCAAGAGTTACTGTTCATCTTGAGAGTTGGAATTTGACTAAAAAATTAAATAAACTTGTTGATGTACGAACAACTAAATTTTTAAAAGCAAAAGAGGAAGCAGAGTGTGCTGATAAGGCAAAAAGTCAGTTTCTTGCAAGTATGAGCCATGAAATCAGAACTCCCATTAACGGTATCATTGGGTTTACCACCATGGTGCTTGATATGGAGTTGACAGAAGAACAGCGTGAATTACTTGGTACGGTAAATCAGTGTTCTGAAACACTTCTTTCTCTTATTAATGATATTCTTGATTTAACAAAAATAGAGTCTGATAAAATTGAACTGGAAAGTATTGAATTTAACTTTGAGGATTTGTTATATGAAGTCTGCGATATGATACGTACAAAAGTTAATAATGATAAAGTAGATCTTCTTGTTGAAATAGAAGATGATGTATATTCAGTGGTTAAAGGAGATCCTACCAGATTAAAACAGATAATAATGAATCAAATTAGTAATGCCGCAAAATTTACTGAAAAAGGCACTATTATTGTACAGGCAAAAATGAAAAGAGAGACAGAAAAAGATACTATTGTTGAAATATCAATTAAAGATACAGGCATTGGAATGACAAAGGAACAGGCATCAAAAATCTTTGATCCTTTTACCCAGGCAGATGGAAGTACAACAAGAAAATATGGTGGGACAGGACTTGGCTTAACAATTTCAAAACGACTTGCATCTCTTATGGGCGGTGATTTACAAGTTGAAAGTATTCCTGGTACAGGGTCCCGCTTTTTCTTTACTGCAAATCTTATTAAAGTTAATAAAATTCATAGTATTAAAGAAAATGTAGTTACTGCTGATTTGCATGGGCGAGTCTGTTTAATTGTAGATGATAATCCAGATGCTCTTCGTATTGTAGCTGAGATTGTAAAAAGGATTGGAATGATTCCTAAAATTGCACTATCAGTAAGCAAAGCATTAGAAATTTCATCGGCTGATGATGCAATTATTTTATCTGACATTATGATGCCTGATATAGATGGTTATGGTTTACTTAAAAAATTAACGTATAAATACAGGAAAGATACGCCTCCGGCTATCGCAATCACAGCAGACTCCAGAACTAATGTTATTAAAGAAATAAAAAAAAGAGGATTTGCAGGTTATTTATTTAAACCTGTAAGACAGCAGGCTCTTGTAAAGATGATACATAAAATTCTTGAAAAAGACATTACTCAGAAATCACGTCCTGTTTTGACAGAACAATCTGTAACACAGGCAAAAATGATTAGTTATAATATTCTTGTTGCAGAAGATAATAAGGTTAATCAACTGCTTGCTAAAAAAATGTTTACTAAAATGGGACATAAAGCAACGATTGCTGAAGATGGTATTGTTGCTGTTGAAAAAGCAAAAGCAGGTAGTTATGATATTATTTTCATGGATATGCAAATGCCCAATATGGATGGGCTTAAAGCAACTGAAAAAATTCGTGAGGCAGGTAATAATATTCCTATTATAGCAATGACAGCAAATGTTTTTGATTCTGATAAAAAAGCCTGCAATCAAGCTGGTATGGATGATTTTATAGCAAAACCTGTAAAAAGAGATATTGTAAGAACAATGTTAATTAAATACTGTGCAGCTGAAGAAGACAGCATTGCTGCAGAATTTAAAGAAGCTAATTTCAGGTTGCTTATTGTTGAAGATGATAAAACAACTTCAACAATGATTAAATATAGTATTAAAAAACATTACCCTGAATGGGCAATAAAAATAGCAAATGATGGAATTGAAGCATCTGTTCTTCTTGGAAGTTTTCAGCCCATGCTCATTATTTCTGATATTGTAATGCCAAATATGGATGGTGTGGTTTTAGTTAGATATATTAAATCTAATTCTCGTTATGAAAATACCAAAGTAATAATAATGTCATCTCTTGAGAAAGATGACAAACGTATCAATGAACTTAAAAAACTTGGTGTACATGCTATTTTATCAAAACCATATGGATACCCTAAATTAGAAAAACATCTTAAAAATGCATATCAGAGCTATTTGAAATCAATAAGGTAATTTATAGTGAACTATGAAGCAATCAGTTTTGTAATATTTTTTATGTTCTGATTTGTCATTTCTAACCTTGTATTTTCATTTAATTCTTTATAAAAGGTAAAAGCTTCTTTATACCACTTTAAAGCTGCTTCCAGTTTATTATCAGTAAAATAAATATACCCAATATTAGTACATTGATTGGCTGTCTCAAGTTTATTATCTATCTCTTTAAAAATTGTTATAGAACGGGTATAGGCATCTAAAGCATTTTTACTCTCTTTCATATCTCTGTAAACAGAGCCTATATTCTGCAATTGAGAAGCCTTGCCTGTATTAACATCAAGGGTATTAAAAATATCATATGCATTGGTAAATGCACAAATAGCCCGATCATACTGCTTTGTCAGTACATTTAAGTGACCAATATTATTAAAGACCATTGCCTGAGTATCTAAATCGCCAAGTTCTTTAAGCAATTTTACAGAAGCTTTGTAAGATTCTACTGCTTTATCAGGTTGCCTGCCTATTGAATAGCATTGGCCAATAGTATTGGATAGACATGCTTCCTGCTTTTTATCACCCTGTTTTTTGTATATTGATATAGATTTTTTAAACAAATGTATAGCTTTTTTGTAATTACCTTCTTCTAATGCTTGTTTTCCAGAATTTTCTATTTCATGAACATTCTGATTTTTATTATTCAACAATTTTATTTTATCCTTTTTTCAATAACTTTGGATTTATCATCATACCTTTTTTATTTTTGCAGATAGATAAGGTAGCGTTACAAGTGCTGTTGCACCGGCAAATATTGTTCCCATGACTACTGCCATTCCAAAAATCTGATTTGGCGGGAAACTTGATAAGCTAAAAACGCCAAAACCTGCAGTTACAATGACTGCTGTTCCCATAATTGGCATAAAAAGTTCATTTCTCGCCTGAATCCATATGTTTGAAGCAGTTCCACCTGTTTTTGCTATACGTTTTACCCGCATAACAAGGTGAATCATAGAATCTATACCAATACCAAGAGCAACATTAGCTGAAGGAGAAACAATTATATCAAGCGGCATTTTAAGATATCCCATCAATCCTAACATAAAAACGGGAATAGAAACAATACAAATCAACATATTAAAAGTTATACGTATAGAACCTGATACCAGGATTGCAATTACAGTAAAAAGCAGGGTTAAACCGCCAAGTCCGGTATAAATACTATTTAAAATCAGTTTTGACATTTCTGACTGAAGAGGGAAAAGTCCACCGATCAACTCCGGAATAAAACCTGCTTTCCGAACTTTTTCTGTTATACCGGCAATTATTGTTTCACGCGGAACAGTCCTTGTAGATTCATGCATTAAAATAGAAAACAGACTCTGTTTTCTATCTTTTGTGACAAAATCCAGTGCTATATAATCAAATTTGTCTGAAGCAAGAAGATCCAAAAGATGCTCACGATCAAACAGAGTTGCTACCGGATTACGTTCTCCTTCAGCAAAAAGAACAGATAGGGATAAAACCATTCCAGTAGATGGATCTGATTCAAGCAGGTTTTGCAAATTTTGAAGTTTTTTGTAAACATCATCTGAATAAAATGTATTGTTGTCTGAGTCTCTTACAACAATATTAAATGTGCTGCTTCCTAAATTTTTGTCAACAGATTCAAGACCATTTAACAATTTACTTCCTTTTTGAAAATAAGATAAAAGACTTGGATCTGTTTTTATATAGAACAGTCCGTAAGCTGTTAAAAGAGGTAATATTATTAATCCTATTGCAAATGGTTTTAATCGCAGTTTTAATAAAAACTTAGGGAATAAAAATATAGCAGGTTTTTTCCCGAATAACTTTTTTGGCATAATAGCAAGCAAAATAGGATAAATAGCATATGCCATAACAATTGCTACTCCAGAGCCTATTGCACCTGATATACCTAATTCTCTTAATGGTTTTGCCTGAGCAAGAAGAAGGCTTAAAAAACCGAAAAAAGTTGTAAGCATACACCAGAATGACGCATTAAAAGTTTCTTTAACAGCTTTGTTTATATTGTTATAAATATTATCTGGAGCTGTTTGTGAAATTTGCTGCCAGTTTGATGTTATAAAAATTACATGAGAAAGAGTTAATACAAAAACAATAGTTGCAATATTTGTCGTTAAAATCCCAATGGGAATATGTAATATATAAAGCAGGCCAAGAGTCATAATGCAGCTTGTTATACAGGTTACTACTGTGCATAAAACAACACTCCATGAGCGAAAAAGAATAAAAATAAAAAAACCAAAAATAAATATAGATGCAATACTAAATGTTTTAAGATCCAGCACTAAATGACGTCTGATCTGTTCAATAACATAAGGAACTCCTGAAATTTCGATGTGAAAATCAGAAGTATTATATTTGCATGCAATCTTTTCAACTTTTTCAATGAAAGATTCATCGTGTTTTTCTTTTAAAGAAAGTACAATATTTGTTGATTTGTTATCTTTTGACAAAAGAAGACGTTTCCAAAATTCTGATTTTGGAACAAGGTGTGGTTTATCCGGACCTTTTGTAAGACTAAATACATTAGAAACTTCATGTAAAGAGGAAAACTCTTTTGTTAAAAATCCAATTTTCTCTAAAAAATTTTCTGATAAAATATCTTTACCAGATATAGTAATGATTATTTGTGATCTTGAAGGAAATTTTTCTGAGATTTTTTGAGTTGCCTGAAGCTGTGGATCATCTGTAGAAAAGAAAAAATCATTTTCTACTTTTGGCGACAGGTCAACAGTAAGAATTATATATGATAAAGAAAAAAGTATAATTAAAGAAAAAAACCAATACCATGCTTTTGAAACAGAAGTAATTTCTTTAAAAAGTAAATTGACAAAGCGCATTTTTTCTCCAAATGTTTTTTAAACTCATTATATTATAGTCAATAGAACAGCTATGATCAGAATCATTTGTATCGCTTGCTTTTTTAAAATAAGTATTAAAACAGGTTATAATAAATATATAAATTTTCAAGGATTATTTTTTTAAATTTTATTTCGTTCACGTTCCTAAACCAATTAAAAGTACAAATGAAATAAATTTTTATATTTGCTGAAATTTAAAAATATTGTTATCTATGAATTGGAATAAGAATAAATTGATTTTAGTTTAAATTTTCACATAAAAAACAAAAAAAAGCTATATTAAAGGTTTTATATGGAAATAAAAAAGCGTCTTTATTTTCTGCTTTTTTCCATTTTTGTAGTATTTATGATTGGAAGTCTTGGTTATTATTTTTTATACAAAGGCGAGCAGAAATTTATTGATTGTGCTTACATGACAGTTATCTCTTTAACCAGTGTTGGTTATGGTGAGGTTTTAGAGGTTACTGGTAATGTTTATGCTCAAATTTTTACCATGATTATTATCACTTTTGGTATGGGGATAATTCTTTATGCCATAAGTACCTTAACAGCTTTAGTTATAGAAGGTGAACTTACAGGAATAATAAAAACCAATAAAATGAAAAAACAGATAAATAAACTTACAGGGCATATTATAGTGTGTGGCGGAGGAAAAACAGGATTCCCTTTAATTAATGAACTTGCTAAAAATAAGATATCTGTTGTGCTAATAGATTTAGATGAAGCTGTTTTAAATAAAACAAAGGATATCTTTGGATGTTTTTATGTAAAAGGCGATGCTGCTGACGATAATAATCTTATTACAGCAGGAATAGACAGAGCTGCTGGTATTATAATTGCTCTTTCTTCAGATAAAGACAATTTATATATTACCATGACAGCAAGAATGTTAAACAATAAAATTCGTATTATAAGTAGAATGTCAGACAAAAACATTGAGATGAAGCTTAAAAATGCAGGAGCAGACAGTGTTGTCAGTCCTAATGCTATAGGTGCTTTAAGAATGGCATCTGAGATGATCAGACCGACTGCTGTTGATTTTTTAGATATAATGCTAAGAAGTAAACATGGAAATTTACGAATCCATGAAATTACAGTTTCTGAAAAATCAGGTATTTCCGGTAAAAAAATTATAGAAACTAAAATACAAGAAAAATACAATTTATTAATATTAGGTCTTAAGAACAAAAAAAATGAAATAATTTTTAATCCTTCAGCTCTTCAAATTTTAACTACTGGTATAACTCTTATCGTAATGGGAGAAGTTGATGATATAAAAAAAGCTGCAAGTATTTTTTAATTATATCCCCTTTCTAAAATTTATGCATGTAGTGTAATTAGGAATATTGTTTTGGAAATTATGGATCTTTTATGATAACAAATACGAGTTTATATTTTTCTTGAATTTGGATTTAACAGGTAGTATCTATCTAAAAATTATATTATTCAGGATATAATTTTTTAAGTTGTAAATGCATTATATAAAAACTTATACAATGCTTAAATTTAATATTGAGTTTTTAGGATTTTGAATGAAAAAATTATCAAAAAATGAAAAAATTAGAAACATTGCAATTATTGCTCATGTTGATCATGGGAAAACCACTCTCGTAGACTTGATGTTTAAACAAAGTGGTCTTTTTAGAGAAAATCAAAAGGTTGAAGAGAGAATAATGGATAGCATGGAGCTTGAACGTGAGAGAGGAATAACCATTTCAGCTAAAAATTGTTCTGTTGTATATAATGGAGTAAAAATTAATATTTTAGATACTCCAGGCCATGCTGATTTTGGAGCAGAAGTTGAGAGGGCTCTTTCAATGGTAGATGGAGCGATTTTACTTGTGGACGCGTCAGAAGGTCCTCTTCCCCAGACAAGATTTGTATTGAAGAAAACTTTTGAAGCAGGATTAAAGGTTATTGTAGTTATAAATAAAATTGACAGGAAAGATGCGAGAGCTGATGAGGTTTTAGACGAAATTTATGATCTTTTTATAGATCTTGATGCAACAGATAAACAGCTTGATTTCCCCTATATCTATGCAATAGGCAGAGATGGTATAGCAATGAAATCCTTAGAAGATAAAACGGATAATCTTAATGTCCTTTTTGAAACTATTTTAGATGAGATCCCCCCCCCTATCTTTGATCCGGATGAACCGTTTCAAATGCTTGTAGCTGATTTGGGATATTCTGAATATGTAGGAAGACTGGCTATTGGAAAAATTTTTAATAAAAGTGTAGCAAACAAAAATAATCTTATATGTATTGGAGAGAAAGATAAAAAAATAAACCTTCATGTTTCAAAACTTCAGGTATATGAAGGACTTCAACTATCAGAAGTAGAAATAGCTGAACCTGGAGATATTGCAGTAGTGTCCGGTATTGACGGTTTTAAGATCGGGGATACTATTTGTACTAAAGAATCTCCAAAAGCTCTTCCCCGAATTACAGTTGATGAACCTACTGTGTCCATGAAATTTACTATAAGTGATTCACCTTTTTCCGGTATGGAAGGCAAGATAGTCCAATCAAGTAAAATCCGTGAAAGGCTCAAAAAAGAGACTCTGACAAATGTAGCCATACAAATTGAGGAAAACAGTGATAAAGAAAGCATTCTTGTAAAAGGGCGTGGTGAATTTCAACTGGCAATACTTATAGAAACAATGCGCAGGGAGGGATTTGAGCTTTGTGTAGGCAGACCCCAGGTTATTTTAAAATATGATAAAGAAAAAAAATTAGAACCAATAGAAAAAATTTTTGTAGATTGTGACGAAGCTTTTTTAGGAGTTGTAACTGAAAAACTTTCTATGAAAAAAGCTAAAATGGTCAATCTTGTTAACAATGGAAAAGGTCGTGTCAATATTGAGTTTTCAGCACCGTCCAGGTCAATGATAGGGTATAGAGATGAATTTTTAACAGATACCAAAGGTACAGGTATAATAAACTCTATATTTGATAAGTATGATGAATATAGGGGGGATTTCCCTGTAAGGTACACAGGGTCGCTTGTTTCAGACAGAAAAGGTCATTCTGTAACATATGCCCTGTTTAATCTTGAACCAAGGGGCCAGCTTTTTATACCACCTGGAACAGCAGTTTATGAGGGAATGGTTATTGGTGAAAACAGCAAAGGTCAGGATATTAATGTTAATGCCTGTAAAGAAAAAAAATTAACTAACATGAGAGCTTCAGGTAAAGATGATAGTACAGCTTGCTCACCTGTAAAACCTATGACTCTTGAACTTGCATTAAATTTTATAGGAAAAGATGAGATGGTAGAAGTTACTCCAAAATCTATCCGTATTCGAAAAACTATTCTTTCTATTTCAGAAAGGAAATTATATAGATCAAGAAATCCTGAAAAATAACATCGACAGGCGGATGCAGAAATTTGGATAAATTAGCAGTGTTTTGTAACAGCCTGACGAAATGAATATAGAGCACAGTAAAGAAAATTAAGATATAAACCTCCTGATTAGAAATTGATTCAGGTTGTTTATATCTTAATTTTAAAAAAATGTTTATTTTTTTAATTAAATAGTCCAAAGTTCTGCTGTCATGCCGGACAAAGATCCGGCATCCAGCTTCATTATGTTGTCGGAATTATTCTGGATTCCGGCTTTCGCCGGAATGACGGCAAGAATGAACCAATACCTA
>DAOWNP010000320.1 GCA_030642545.1 Desulfobacteraceae bacterium
GGAGATTCAGAAGGAGGAGATTCAGAAGGTTGATGAAAAAAATATTGAGGATAAAATAGATGAGGATAAAATAGATATTGAAAAGAAAATACAAATGTTTGAAAATTCAATAGCTGTTACTTGTCCTGTTTGTAATCAAGGTAAAATATCTTCTGAGGCAACTGAATCAGGTAAAGTGTATTATTCCTGTTCAAATGAAAGTTGTAGTTTTATTAGCTGGGGCAAACCATATCCTTATAAATGCCCTGTATGTCAAAATCCATTTTTGATTGAATCATCATCAGATCTTTCCAAACCTCCTGCCCTTAGATGCCCAAGGACTATGTGTTCATATAGCCAGGATAATATAAACCCTCCTGTTATTACCCCTTCTTCTGAATCATATGCAAAGCCTAAAAAAAAGGTAAGACGGGTAAGAAGAGTACGTAAAAAATAACAAATATACTCTATATTAGTTGCTTTTTAACTAACATTGAATCTATTATTTATCTTGTTGTTTGTAGTTGTATAGATGTTTTAAAAAAACAGGTATTAGCTATGTTTTTTTGGAGTTTCAATGAATATATCTTTTTTAGATAAAAATCTGGAAAAAATTGCCGTAAAGGTTGCAGATAATAAACGGCTTGATTTTGGTGATGGTGTAATTCTTTATAATAGTTCAGATATTGTTGGAATAGGGCGTATTGCTGATTATGTAAAAAAAAAACATCATAAAAACAGTGCCTATTTTGTTTATAACCAGCATATTAATTATACGAATATTTGTACCAGTAAATGTAAGTTTTGTGCTTTTGCAAAAGACAAAGGTCAAAAAGGCGGATTTACTCTTTCCATAAAAGATGTTGAAGATAAATTAAATGAACGGATAGATGAGCCTGTCAGGGAAATTCATGTTGTAGGAGGATTAAACCCTGAACTTTCTATAGATTATTATACAGATCTTGTAAAAACTATTAAAAAAATACGTCCTGATGCTGTAGTTAAAGCTTTTACTGCTGTAGAGATAGCTAATATTTCAAGCATATCAGGTTTTGATATAGAAAAGACAATCTCAGTATTAAAAAATGCAGGGCTTGAAATGATGCCTGGAGGAGGAGCTGAGATTATGAGCAACAGGGTAAGAGACAGGCTTTTTCCTAATAAAATTTCCGCATCAGAATGGCTTAGTGTCATGGAAACAGCACATACCTGTGGAATAGTTTCAAATGCTACTATGCTTTACGGGCATATTGAAACTATAGATGAACGTGTAAATCATCTGATAAAACTAAGAGAGTTGCAGGACAAAACAGGTGGATTTTCAGCTTTTATACCTCTTGCATTTCACTCGAAAAACACCAGTATGTCAGATATTGATAGAACCACTGCGATAGATGATCTAAAAAGCATAGCGGTTTCTCGTTTAATGTTAGATAATTTTAGTCATATTAAGGCATATTGGGTAATGATAGGAGAAAAACTTGCTCAGGTTGCACTGTCTTTTGGAGCTGATGATTTAGATGGTACTATTATAGAAGAGAAAATAACTCATATGGCCGGGGCAAAAACATCTAAAGGTTTAAGTAGAGAGAGGATGCTTTATTTAATAAAATCTGCAGATAAAATTCCAGTAGAGCGGGACTCTTTTTATAACCCGGTATAAAGGTTGAAATGAATAATATAGAGCAGGTATTATGCAGGATTGCTGAAAATAAAAGACTATCTGTACAAGATGCAAATTTACTTTTAAATAATGCAGATCTTCTCCAATTGGGAGAAATGGCTGCAAAAAAAAGAAATGTTCTTTGTCAGAATAAAATAGTAACATATGTGGTGGATCGAAATATTAATTATACAAATATTTGTATGTCTTGCTGCAGATTTTGTGCATTTTATAAAAAAGTGGGGCAAGCCGGTGGATATGTAATTAAAAAAGAGCTTCTATCAGATAAAATTAAAGAGACAATAGAGCTTGGAGGAACGCAGATATTACTTCAGGGAGGTATGAATCCTGAGCTTGATATTAATTATTATATTGATCTGTTAACTTTTATAAAAAAAAATTTTACCATACATATACATGGTTTTTCTCCTCCTGAAATAGTTTTTATTTCAGAAAAATCTAATTTATCAATCAAAGAAGTTATAAAAAAACTTATTTCTGCAGGACTGGATTCTATTCCGGGTGGTGGTGCTGAAATACTTGTTGATTCTATAAGAGAAAAAATTTCACCAAACAAATGTTTTAGTAAACAGTGGCTTCTCGTTATGGAAACAGCACATGAATTAGGTCTGAAAACTACAGCAACTATGATGTATGGACATATAGAATCAGGCTGCGATATAATCAATCATCTAAATAAAATTCGTTCTTTACAGGATAAAACATCCGGTTTTACAGCATTTATACCCTGGACATTTCAACCTGAAAATACACAACTTTCTGATATAAATCAGGTAAGTTCAGTTTATTATTTAAAAGTTCTGGCTATATCAAGGCTTTTTTTAGATAATATTGATAATATACAGGCTTCATGGGTAACCCAAGGTGAAAAAATAGCACAGCTTGCTATTGTTTTAGGGGCAAATGACTTAGGAAGTACGATGATAGAGGAAAATGTAGTTGCTGCTGCCGGAGTGAAATTCAGACTTTCTGAAAAATCAATGATTCGTTTAATTAAAGATGCCGGGTTTATTCCAAAACAGAGAGATTGTTTTTATAATTTTATATAAATAACAGGTGCACAGGCTATTACGGAATGAAAATTTCTTCTGTGTTTAAGGCAAAAAATCAATTTAACCACAGGCATACTTAGTTGTATTTTCAGGATTAAATTTATTTTTTAACGCAGAAATTGGATAAATTAGCGTTTTGTATCCGCCTGTGCAGGCATATTTATAATAAGCCTGCACTTAAGGACTCGTCCAAAAATAACCCTACATTTTAAGCGTCGATCCATCCTGCCTGACTGCGTTACGAAAGCGTAGAAATATCTTGATATTCCTACGTTTTCGTGCCTTGTTAGGCAGGTGCCTCAACACTTAAAATTGCGAACTTATTTTTGGGCGAACC
>DAOWNP010000234.1 GCA_030642545.1 Desulfobacteraceae bacterium
CACTGTTTGCAGTTCCTGATGCCGTAAAATCAAGAGGAGCTGGTGCTCCTGCTCCAGTGGTATTTACACTTAAGGTGTTCCCCCCTATAAGCTGATCTGAAATACTGAAAGTTAATAATATACCATCTACAGTTACAGTATTGGTTGCTGCCATAGTAGCAGTACCAGATGTTCCGGTTGAACTTGTCCAGTTAAAGACTATATCATCTATACCAACTATTCCTGATTGTGCTATGCTTATGTTATATGTTGCATCTGCATCTATAGCTGTACCTCCAAAAGCCGGATTTGCAGCAGATTCGGTCATATCTATTTCAACAGGAGTATAGGTTGGAAGAACAAGTGAAGAGTCTTTTATCCACATTTTAAAATCTTTTGAGTAGTCTATTTTGTCTCCAAAATCAAGGGTTGACAGAAGCCCGCTTGAGTCGGTTTCATAGGTTCCTGTAACGGAATCTGTAAAAAAATTTAATCCCACCCCCTGGCTGTGCTGGTAATTTACAGACCAGATAAGCTCTTTTGCCAGTACATCAATTTCGGTTTTGTATTTTGCAATTATCTCTTCTCTTATATTTAAAAGTCCCCCTGTTTTTCCACCTGAAACCCTGTCTGTTATATCTACAAAACCACCATTTGCACTTTCATATAAAATATTTGTTCCTGGCATTTTAATAGCAAATGTATCTGTTTTGTTTACTAAAACAGAACCGTTTGCAACAGTAACCAAAACATCGCCATGAGGCTGTTCAAAAGATTTTATATCAATAAGCTTGCCTAATTCTCCTAAGAGTGCGGTTCGTTTATCTCTTAAGTCATTTGCGACCCTGCCGGTTTCAAGACCCGTAATCTCATTATTTACCATGGCAATCTCTTCTGCCATACTGTTTATATTTGAAAGCGAGGCTTTAATTTCCAGATTAATATCAACTTCAAGATTCATTAAATCTTCATTTAAAGTATCCATTCTTTCTGAAAGTAAAACTCCTTTTTCAAAAACAGCTATCCTTTCAGCCATGCCGGTAGGATTGTTTGAAAGATCATGCCATCCGTTCCAAAATTCAGATAAAAGAGTACTTATTCCTGAATCTGTGCCTTCATTAAAAAAACCTTCAATTATGTCAAGCTTACTTAGACTCTTTTCATACATAGAAAGATCAGATTTTTGTTTTATAAGTCTGTCTTCTAAAAATTGATCACTTATTCTTACAATATCTTTTGCTGTAACTCCTGTACCCAGTAATTTTCCGCCAAAAATAGCAGGCCTTGTTGCCTGCAGGGGAACACGCTGTCTGCTGTAGCTTTCAGAATTTACATTTGCAATGTTGTGGCCTGTAACATTTAATCCATATTGCTGAGCCTCTATGGCTAATTTTGCAGTATTTAAAGTAAGACTTAATCCAGACATGATTTTATACCTTTGCCTTAAAAATAAAATTAGCAGGCTGCTGTTTTATACCAGTTGCTTTGTTGCCATAATATGGTTTATCTTCTCTGTTATCAACTATTATAGAAAAAAGAGTGTCAATAATTGATAGATGCTCTTTTACATATTCACTGTTTTGAAAAGTACGTGCAGAAATATCGGTTTTTAAAGAATGTAGCCTGATATTGGCTTTTATGAGAACTTTTTTTATTTTGTCAGGACTTATTGATATAATTTTTGTCATATTAAACGATTTTGAATTCATTTTATGAATTATTGAATTTTCAGTCATACAGATAAGGATTTTTTCCCTTGTTTCTTCAATATGTGAAACAATATCAGTCTTTTTTCTGACAAAACTCCATAGAGACTCAATATCTGGCTTTAATAAACATTTGGTTTCATCTTCTATGAGTTTTGCAAGATCTTCATATAAAGATATTTTTTCATCAATAATATTTTTTATTTGCTCTGCAAAAGTTCCCATAACCCTTATTTCCAATAATTTATATGTTAATTTAAAATATAAAAGTAATCTGTTTTTAACATAGCCTTTATACGTTATATCGTACTAATAACCTTTTTTCTTGAAAAATTATTTTAAAACTTTATTTTTATCGTATAAATCTTTATAAAGCATATCTCTCATACCTATTCCTTTTTCTTGTGCTATCTCTTTTGAAAGATACTGGTCATACATAGATTCATATATATCCATACATAGGCTTTTTTTAAATAAACCATCTTTTGGAACAGCTTTTCTCATAGCACTAAGCATCTGATTTAATAAGATTGATTCAAAATCCCTGCAAGCTTCTTTCAGCTTTTTATCGTCTTTATCATTTGAGATGTCAGTTGTTTTTAAATCTAATCCATTGAAATGTTTTTTTGTTAATTCAATGGATGGTAAATTAAATTTCAAGTCCATATTTTCTCCTTATATTATTTCAAGATCAGCCTGAAGTGCACCTAATGCTTTTATGCTTTGGAATATACTTATCAAATCTCTTGGTGTTACTCCTATAGCGTTTAAAGCTCTTACAAGATGTCCTATTGTAGCTCCTTCAGGTATTAAAATAACTTTTTTATTTTCTTCGTCTATATCTATTTTTGTATCACTTACAATAACTGTTGAACCTTTTGCAAAAGGTTCAGGCTGAGAAACTTTTACTGTCTCTTTTATTGTTATACTTAAATTACCATGGGAAACAGCAACTGTTGAAATTCTTACATTTTCACCAACAACTATAGTACCTGTTTTTTCATTTACTATGATTTTTGCAACTGTATCAGGTTGTATTTCTAATAGTTCTATACTTGCTATAAAACCTGGTACTTTTGAATGCATGGATGCAGGAATATTAACTTGAATAGTACTTGAATCTAATGTAACGGCACTGTTTTTTCCTGTTTTTTTATTTATAGCATCTGACAGTCTGCATGCTGTTGTAAAATCAGGGTTTTTTAATGAAAAAAGAAGTTTATGCTTGTCATTTAAAGCAAAATCAATCTCTTTTTCTACAGTTGCTCCTCCTGCAATTCTTGCAACAAGAGGATGGTTTTTGGTAGTTCCTCCTCCAGCATCACCAGATGCGCCATAACCTCCAACAGCTACAGCTCCCTGAGCTATTGCATAAACCTGTCCATTTACACCTTTTAAAGGAGTAAGTAAAAGGGTACCACCAGAAAGACTTTTTGCATCACCCACAGAAGATAAGACAATATCAATTTTATTTCCTATACGTGCAAAAGGAGGCAATTTAGATGTTATAATAACAGCAGCAACATTTTTTATTTTCATTTTATTTTTGTTTACATAAATTCCCATATTTTTCATCATATTGGATAGAGACTGAGTAGTAAATCCAGTACCTTTATTATCTCCTGTCCCATTAAGACCTACAACGAGGCCATAACCAATAAGCTGATTATATCTCACACCTTTTATGGAAATAAGATCTTTCAATCGTATAGCAAATACAGAATTTGTAACAAAACAGGTACAAATAAGTATTGTAAGATAAAAAATCAGGTTTTTAAATAAAATATGTTTTTTAAACTGTTTTTTTATTGTTATCATTCCAACCTCTCTCAACAAATTATTAAAATCAAAATGGCCATACATGATCAAGCATACGGGCAAGCCAGCCTGGTTTTTGTTTGTCAGCTAAAACTCCTCTGCCAAAATATGATATTTTGGCATCTGCAAGATATGTGGACTTTATTCTGTTATCCGGATCTATATCTTCAGGTCGAACTATTCCTGATACTGTAATAAACTGGGTTTCATTATTTACTTTCATTTCACGATTGCCAACAATAACTATATTTCCATTTGGTAAAACTTCTGTGACTTTTGCACCAATTGAAGCTGTAATTCTGCCTTTGCGATCACTTTTTGCTTTACCTTCAAAGTCATTAATAACTTTAGCAGATAGAAGCTTACTGTTTCCACCTTGTCTTAATCTGGGATTAAGAGATTCTAAAGCTCTCATGTATCCTAAAAAATTTGGTATGTCTGCTCCATATTCTGAGCTTTTTTCTGTTTTGGTATTAACATCCATACTCGAAGACGTATTTTCTATAATATCTATAATAACTGTATCTCCGACCCTTTTTGCCCGTCTGTCTTCAAAAAAGTTATCTCCTTTATCTGTCCATAATGAACCTTCAGAAGGAGGAAGCACAGAATAATAACTTATCTCGGTTTTTTTAAATGGTATGTCATTTATTTGACTATGCACTATAGTATTGGATTTGTTACTGCATCCTGACAAAAATATAAAAACCAAAGCAACAATTGATTTTACAAAAATATTTTTAAAATTAAAAAAATCCATAATCTTCCTCTGTGATCTTTTTTACCTTTTGTACTTCAAATGCCGGTCAACACAGCATATGCAGGACTATATAACTTTGATACAAGCATTTTTTGGGTGCTGTATATGCAAGGCGACTGGCATGACAGACGTACCCCTTTGTACTTCCAGTGCCAGTTAACACAACATATACAGCATCATATGACTCTGATATAAGCATTTTTCTGGTGCTGTATATGCAAGG
>DAOWNP010000254.1 GCA_030642545.1 Desulfobacteraceae bacterium
AAATGATGTTTCTGCTTTAATAGAAACAGTAATGATAAAAAGACGAAGTATAAGAAAATACAAACCTGATATTGTTGATGATAATCTTGTTTTTCAGATGGTTTCAGCAGCTATGCTTGCCCCTTCACCCTCAAACAAACAGCCGGTACGGTTTGTTAGAATCAGTTCTTTTGAAAAAAAAGAGGCTTTGAAAAAAGAGCTGGCAGCATCAAGAGACAGATTTATAAAACAGGCGGATAAAATAAAATCAGGCAAAAGAATAAAAAACCAGATTAAAGCATATTACAGGTTTTCTGAATTTATGTTTCATGCTCCTTTGCTTTTTATAATAGGCACAGTAAAATCTTATGAAGGATTTTCAGCAAATCTTTTTAAGGAAAAGATTATTGATTGTGATTATAGAATTGGGATTGATTTAAATATAACAGCAGGCCTTGCTGTAAATAATTTTATTTTAAAAGCTGAATCGCTTGGTATAGGAACATGTATATTAACAGCCCCATTAACGTTTATTAATAATATAAACTCACTTCTTGGTATAAATAATCTTGATATAAGATGTTTTCTTGCCGCAGGATATCCTGATAAAAAACCTCCCTGTCCCCATAAGATTAGTTTAGATGAATTTTATATGCAGATTTAATTTTTTTCCATAGGAAATCAATATGTCAAAAAGGGTTGTAATTACAGGTTTGGGAGTAATATCATCACTTGGTTTTTCATTAGAGGAAATTATATTAAATTTTAAAAAAAACAGGGTTAATTTTCTTTATTCTAAATTTGATGACAATATTGTTGTGTCTCCTGTAAAAAATTTTAATATTCTCTCTTTTACCGGAAAGTTTAAAGAGAGAAAGTATTTAAACAGAGGGGCACAATTTGTAACAGCAGCAGCTTGTGTGGCTGTAGAAAACGCCTGTTTAAACAAATCTATGTTAAATAACGCAGGGCTTTTTTTAGGGACAGGACCTAATCTAAATATAGGTGGTGAATTTTACAGTGTAAAAAATGGACAAATTGACAAACAAGATCTTCTTGCTCTGTGGATGCTAAGGTTTTTGCCTAATACACCAACCTCTGTTATAGCAAAGCTTCTAAATATTCATGGAGAAAACAGCACAATCAATACAGCATGTACAGCTTCTCTTCAGGCAATAGGCGAAGGTTTTAGAAGAGTAAAAGAGGCAAGAGCTGATATAGTACTTGCAGGTGGAGGAGATTCAAGAATAAATCATGATGCAGCTCTTGCTTATAATATGGCACACGCTCTTTATTCAGGGAAAGGGGATCCTCTTACAGCTGTTTGCCCTTTTGATATGAAAAGATCAGGCTTTGTGTCCGGTGAAGGAGCTGCTGTATTTGTGATAGAAGAGTATGAACACGCAAAAAACAGGAATGCTAATATTTTAGGAGAGATTTGTGGTTATGGTATCTCTTTGGATGGATATTCCATGACAGCACCAGATCCTTCTGGTATATGGGCTGAAGCAGCAGTAAAATCAGCTTTGTCAGAAGCTGTTATAAGAAAAGAGCAAATTGATTTAATTTTTGCACATGGTACAAGCACTCCTGTAAATGATAAAACAGAAGCAGATTTAATAGAACGGATTTTTCATAGCAATCCTCCTCATGTTACAGCAATTAAATCATGGATAGGTCATCTTGCTGCAGGGTGCGGGGCAGTTGAGCTTGCTGCAGGACTCTCTGTTATAAAACACAAATATGTACCTGAGATAAGAAATTTAAAAGATCCTTGTAATAAAAAAGTAAATTTTGTTACAAAACCATTTGATTTTATTCCAAAATTTGTATTAATAGAAAATTTTGGTTTTGGTGGGCAAAATTGTGTGATTGTTGTAAAAAAATACAGTGCTTGAAGGATCGTAATGATTTACAGAAAAATTAATACAAATTTATCTGATTTTGTCATGATTGACAAAATAACAAAAATTGATGATAAAACTATTTGGAGTGAAAAATATTTTCACGAGTTAAAACATTATAAAGCAATAGAATTTTTAGCTCAAACCGGTGCATTTCATTTGCGTTATATAAACAAGTTCAATAAGCACGTTTTTTTATTATCAGTATCATCATTTAAATATACAAACAATGAGTGCTTGAGCGGTAAATACCAGTTAGAAGGAGAGATTTCAGCAAAAAGCGATTTTGCATGCTCATACAAATTTACCTGTAAAATTGGAAGCTGTGAAAAAATTACTGGTGACTTTATGTTTGCTTTAAAAAATTATGATAATGTTTATAAAAAAAATATATTAAAACCTTATTATAAAAAAGTATTTTATGTTTACTAAACGATTTGCCGCAAAACTTTTGTCCAAAAAAAAGGAAGGACTTTACAGAAAACCTGTTAATATAACCAAAAGACGTGGTAAATATATTTATATTAATAACTGTAAAGTAATAAATTTTGCTTCCAATGATTATTTAGGACTTGGGGTAGATAAAAAAATATCTGAAAAAATTTCACAAAATTTTTTAAAATATAAAAACAGCTCATCTTCATCCCGCCTTGTTTCAGGAAACTATTCTATTATAACAGAAACTGAAAAAGAGTATGCAAAACATTTTGGCTTTTGCGATTCTCTTTTTTTCCCCAGTGGCTATCAGGCAAATCTGGCACTTTTCTCAGGTCTTTTTTCTTCTCAAGATTCTCTCTTTTTTGATAAACATGTTCATGCAAGCTGTGTTAAAGGAATGGTGCTTTGCAATGCAGATTGTTTTGGGTATAATCATAACAGTATCAGTCATCTGGAAAAAAGACTTATTAATAACAGCTCTGAATATAGAGCAGTTGTAACAGAGTCTCTTTTTAGTATGGATGGTGATTTTATAAAAAAAGAAGATTTTTTATCGCTTAAGGCAAAATATGGGTTTTTAAGTGTTATTGATGCTGCTCATTCTTTGGGAGCTATAGGAAATAAGGGATGTGATGAAATAGATAAAATTGCAGATGTAGGTGTTGGAACTTTTGGTAAGGCATTTGGTTTTTTTGGAGCATTTTTACTTTTACCTGCAAAATTTAAAGAATATCTTTTTAATTTTGCATCTCCCTTGATATATTCAACAACACTTCCTGAAGCACATGCAGCATCTGTAATGGATATTTTACAGGTTATATCAAAAGCTGATGAAAAACGAGAAAAGTTAAAGAATATAAGTATCAGAATGAAAAAGAGACTCAAGCATTTTGGATTCAAAGTTAAAGGAGATGCTCATATAATTTCTATTATTATAGGAAATCCTGCAAAAGCTCTTAAAATTTCACAAAATCTTATTAAAAAAGGATATTTTGTTCTTTCTGTCAGATACCCTACAGTTCCATTAAACAAGGCTATTTTAAGAATTGGAATGACAGCCTTGCATACAAAAGAAGATGTAGATGGATTTATAAATGCTTTGTCTGATTTTAGATAAAAACAGCATGCCTGTATATAGTTTTATAAATATAGATTTAATGAAAAACAGGATTTTACTTGTTTTTTATTAATTTAATCTGATATTTATTGGGAATGAAAAAAAAAAAGAGTCAAAATAATCAAAAGAAAAACAGATGGGAAGATCATTATTCCCGCAATGCAAAAAAAAACTCTTACCCTGCAAGATCTGTCTATAAATTAGAAGAGGTACAAAAAAAATTTAACGTTATAAATAAAGGGGATAAAATTCTTGATCTTGGATGTTATCCTGGCTCATGGTTGTTATATTCGGCAAAAATAACTGGTAAATCCGGTTATGTTACAGGGATTGATAAACAAAAAATAAAAATAGATCTTCCGGAAAATGTGAAAGTTTATTGTGAAGATATTTATAATACATTGAGTTTCTTTGGAGATAATGAGCGTTTTAATATTATAATCAGTGATATGGCTCCAGATACAACAGGATCCAAATTTACAGATGCTGTAAGATCTTTTGAGCTGAGCAACAAAGCTTTAAATATGACAGATGGTTTGCTTGAGAGAGGTGGTAACTTTGTTTGTAAAATTTTTCAGGGAGAAGATTTTGAAGAATTTTATAAAAAAGTTGGATTACTTTTTAAACAGAAAAAAATATTTAAACCTAAGAGTACACGTAAATCAAGCAGAGAAATAT
>DAOWNP010000338.1 GCA_030642545.1 Desulfobacteraceae bacterium
CCTAAGCCAATGGTTGAAATTGGAGGTAAACCTATATTATGGCATATAATGAAAATTTATTCTGCCTATGGAATTAATGATTTTATTATATGTTGTGGTTATAAAGGATATTTAATAAAAGAGTATTTTGCCAATTATTATTTACACACTTCAGATATAACATTTGACATGGTGGAAAACAGTACTATGATTCATGAAACCAGTGCTGAACCATGGCGTATTACTCTTGTTGATACCGGGTATAGTACAGGAACCGGCGGGCGTTTAAAACATGTGCAAAAGTTTATTGGAGAAGATGATTTTTGCTTTACATATGGTGATGGTGTAAGTGATGTAAATATTGCAGATTTAATAGAGTTTCATAAAATGCAACAAACCCTTGCAACTGTTACTGCTGTTTTACCCCCTTCTAAATATGGAGTACTGGCTTTAAAAAAGAATAAAATAGTAAGTTTTGAAGAAAAACCTGAAGGAAATGGAGGCTGGATAAATGGAGGTTTTTTTGTACTTTCTCCCAGAGTTATAGATTATATAGATAATTATGAGGTTATGTGGGAACATGACCCCATGAGAAGACTCGTGAAGGAAGGGCAGATGTCAGCTTTTTACCACAAAAATTTTTGGCAGCCAATGGATACACTGAGAGATAAAAAGTATCTTGAAAAAAAATGGGAATCAGGTAATGCACCATGGAGAGTATGGTAATGAATGCTCTGTTTTGGAAAGATAAAAAAGTATTAATTACAGGTCATACAGGCTTTAAAGGAAGCTGGCTCTCTTTATGGTTACAAAAAAAAGGAGCACATTTAACAGGGTATTCATTATCTCCACCAACAACCCCAAACCTTTTTGATATTTTAAACTTAGATTGCGGTATGCATTCTGTTTTGGGAGATGTTTGTGATATAGATCATCTAAAAGCAGTATTTAAAGAGATTCAACCGGAAATTGTTATTCATATGGCAGCTCAGTCGCTGGTACGATATTCTTACGAAAAGCCTGTGGAAACCTTTACAACAAATGTTATGGGAACTGTAAATATACTTGAGACTGTACGGATTACAGATTCTGTTAAAGCTGCTTTAATTATAACAAGCGATAAATGCTATAAAAATAGAGAATGGATCTGGGGGTATCGTGAAAGAGATCCCATGGGTGGGCATGATCCATATTCAAGTAGTAAAGGATGTGCAGAACTTGTTACATCAGCTTATAGAGACTCATTTTTTTCGCAAAATGCCAGTGAAAAAGAGATTGCTGCAGTGGCAAGTGCAAGAGCTGGTAATGTTATAGGAGGAGGAGACTGGGGTGTTGACCGGTTAATTCCAGATATTATTAAAGCTGTTATAAATAAAAAACCTGTAAAAATACGAAATCCAGAAGCAATAAGACCATGGCAGCATGTTTTGGACCCTTTGAACGGATATTTATGTTTAATTGAAAAGCTATGGGAGAATGGTGCTAAATTTAGCAGTGGCTGGAATTTTGGACATGATGTTAAAGATGCTAAATCAGTTTCCTGGATAACTTCACAACTCAGTCGTATATGGGAAGATAATATTAATTGGGTTATAGATTCAGGAGGAAATAAAAACCCTCATGAAGCAAATTATCTTAAACTTGATTGCTCAAAAGCGTGTAATCTTCTTGGCTGGAAATACAGATTAGATATTTTGCAATCTCTTGAAATGGTTGTTGCGTGGTATAAAAATTATATAAATAATTGTAATATGCGTAAGTTTACAGAAAAACAGATAGATAAATTTGAAAATATGGAGATTGATGAAGTTGAATAGATGTCGATTTTGTAACGAACCGCTTAAATATTCTTTTGCAGATTTGGGTATGTCACCTCTATCAAATTCATACCTTAAAAAAGAAAATTTATCTGAAATGGAACCATTTTACCCACTTTTGGTGCAGGTTTGTCATAGCTGTTTTCTTGTACAACTGCCTGAACTTCAAACAGCAGAACATATATTCAGGGAATATGCTTATTTTTCTTCTTATTCACAGTCATGGCTGTTGCACGCAAAAAAATATGTGGATAGAATGATTGGCCGGTTTGGGTTTGATTCTTCTTCTTATGTGGTAGAGATAGCAAGTAATGATGGATATCTGCTTAAATTTTTTAAAGAAAAGAATGTTCCTGTCTTAGGAGTTGAGCCTGCGTTAAATGTTGCTGATGTTGCTGTTTCTGCTGGTATTCCTACGGAAGTTGATTTTTTTGGAGTTGAAACAGCCAAAAAAATTGTCAGTAAATACAAGCAGGCAGATCTTTTAATAGGTAATAATGTTCTTGCTCATGTTCCTGATCTTAATGATTTTGTATGCGGTATGAAAACCATGCTTTCTCCAGGTGGAATAATTACAATGGAATTTCCCCACTTGATGCAGTTAATGGAAAAAAACCAGTTTGATACAATTTATCATGAACATTTCTCATATTTTTCTTTTATTTTTATAATAAAAGTTTTTTCAAAATTTAAGCTTACAGTTTTTGATGTTGATGAACTATCTACTCATGGCGGTTCTATCAGAATATATGTAAAGCATGATGAAAATGATCAACTACCGGAAAAAGAGAGTGTTGAAACTCTTATAAAAAAAGAAGAGAGAGCCGGTTTCATGCAGCTTGATCACTATCTTTCATTTAACAGTAAAATAGTTAAAACCAAACAAGAGATATTAAGCTTTATGATTTCTCTTAAGCAGGAAGGAAAGTCAATTGCAGGATATGGTGCTCCTGCCAAGGGAAATACACTATTAAATTATTGCGGTATAAGATCAGA
>DAOWNP010000346.1 GCA_030642545.1 Desulfobacteraceae bacterium
AATCCAGTGGACACAAGAAATAAAGGGGTCAAGTTTCAAGAAATAAAGGGGTCAAGTCTGTTTTTGACACTTGTTCGCACAGAAAAATAGGATTCATACTGATATTTTTATAAAATAGAGATTTTTAAAATCAGATCTCCTTTATTGATTCCGTCAATAGATTTTCCCATTCCATGTACACAAATAGTGTCATTGTGTTTTATATTGGCAGGAACAGTTATAGTATGAGGCTTTTTATAAAAACCCCATGCAAGATTAACTGTTTTTCTGGTGCCGGCAATAGCTTCAAATCGGGTTATTTCTAAATCTCCATATAAATTCAAATCATTTTCCATTCCATGGAAAGAAACAACCTGAAAACGTGGAGTTTTTTTTCTTGCAGCAACTTTTTGCAGGTTTGCAGATATTGGTAAACCTGGTATCTTTTTGAAATATCTTAATAAGATCATACCTGAAAAAAAACCTCCAATATGAGCCCACCATGCAATATTACTAATATTTCCATGACTGCCGGCAGCATTAATTAGTTGAATAATAAACCAGAAACCAAGATATAAAAAAGCTGGTATTTCAATAAACCATGGAATGATAATAATAGGAATAAGGGTAAGAATTTTTGCGTTTGGATATAATAAAAAATATGCTCCCATAATACCAGCAATAGCACCACTTGCTCCTATAACAGGAACAGTAGAATCAGTGTTTAACAGTATATGACATAAACCTGAAGTTATTCCACATAAAAGATAGAAAAGAAGATAAGCAAAAGGACCTAAAAACTCTTCAACATTATCTCCGAAAATGTAAAGAAACCACATATTACCAAGAAGATGCCAAAACCCTCCATGCAAAAACATAAATGTTAAAAAAGAAGCAATTTGTTGACCAAAAGTAAAATAGTTACCATATACATCATTAAAATAACGGGCAGGAACAAGACCATATGTAAACATATACAAATCAGAAAATCTACCTTGAAGCATTTCTATAATAAACAGGACAATATTTGTAGCAATAATGATATTGTTTACAATGGGATAGCTTTTTGAAGGTATAGTGTCTCTTATGGGTATCATTCTTCAGACATTATTTATCTTCATACTCAAGTCAACAGATACGGCTGAATGGGTTAGGGCACCTACAGATATTATATCCACACCAGTATCAGCATAAGCTTTAATATTTTTTTTGGTAATCATTCCAGAGACTTCAGTGATAGCTCTTTTGTTGATAAGTTTTACAGCAGCTTTTACCATATCTGTATCCATATTATCAAGCATTATGACATCTGCATTAGCATCTAATGCCTCTTTTACCTCAGACAAACAACTTGTTTCAACTTCAATTTTAACAAGATGAGAGACACAGTCTCTTATCTTGTTGACAGCTTTTTGTATTCCTCCTGAGACAGCAATATGATTATCTTTGATTAAAACTCCATCGTATAATCCAAATCTGTGGTTATACGCTCCTCCGGCACGAACAGCCTGCTTTTCAAGAGTACGCCATCCTGGGGTTGTTTTTCTTGTATCTACAAGTTTTACGTTTTTACCATCAAGCAGAGTTACATATTCTCGTACAAAAGTTGCAATGCCTGAGAGTCTCTGGAGAAAATTTAGTGCTATTCTTTCACCTTTTAAAAGAGCTTGTAAATTTCCTGATATTTGTAATATTTTTTGACCTGATGATACTATATCACCATCACAAACTTCAAAAGAGTAAATCATAGCAGGATCAAAGATAGAGAAAACTTTTTTTGCAACTGATATTCCAGCTGTAACAATATCTTGTTTTGCTATAATATATCCTGAGCCCTGCATATTTTTATCAATAATATTATCTGTAGTAATATCTCTTGGACCTATATCTTCTATTATGGATAGTTCCAATAAATTATCAAGTAAATCCATATTTTTATTCGTCCTGAAACTCTTTAATTTTATTAAGGTTAAATTTTAGTTTATCTGTTTTTTGCAAAAGGTTTTCATGTTTTGTTTTAACCTTATCTATCACACTATCAGGAGCTTTGCTTAAAAAACTTTCATTAGCAAGTTTTTTTGACATACCTATTAGTTCTTTTTCAGTTTTTTTAATCTCTTTTGAAAGTCGTAAAACTTCATTTGAAAAATCCACAATACCTTCTAAAAGTACAAAAACAGTTGCAGAATCAATTATAGCAGTAGCTGCTTTTGCCGGTCTTATACCTGGTTTTTCAATAATTATTTTATCAAGTCTTGCAAGATTTAATAAAATATTTTTATGTTTTTCTAATATTTTTATTATAGTTTCGTCTGCTGACTGTACAATAACATTAAGTGATAAAGAAGGAGAAATATTCATTTCTCCACGTATTGTTCTTATACCGGTAATAATATTTATCAGCAAATTCATCTGTTCTTCTGCTTCTTTATCAATAACAACTGTTTTTTTTGTAGAAGGGTTGTCTAATGGAAACACAGCCTGCATAATAGAGCCTGAATTATTTGGCAGTTTGCTCCATATTTCTTCTGTAACAAATGGAATTAAAGGATGAAGGAGAATAAGAGTGTTTTTTAATACTGTGTATAAAACAGCTTTGCTTGCTTTTTCTTTATCAGCACCATCTTTACCATATAACGCCGGTTTTGCAGCTTCAAGGTACCAGTCACAGAATTTATGCCATACAAACTGATATAAAACAGATGCTGCTTCATTAAACTGGTAGTTTTCAAT
>DAOWNP010000114.1 GCA_030642545.1 Desulfobacteraceae bacterium
ATGTTGGAATAAATGCTGATAAAGCACAAAAGCTGTCTAAAGATGAACTGATGCTGATTCCTGAAATTGCAAACGAGATAAAAAATGGGGGAAAGCAGGTGCAGGAATACGGTAACAAGCTTGAAAAAAAATATGGGAATTTAAGGCTGCAGAAATTTGTTGTTGTGGCTCTGGGGTTTGAAAGAGTATGTTTTAAAAAGCTTAATTAAAAACAAAAATCCATAATGGATTCATTTAATATGCTCATGCTAAATTACAGAGTTGACCTACTACCCTATTTTTTCAGGTCATAACTATCCTTTTTATCTCTATTTTGATTGGTATAAATCAATGATAAATAGTTATGACCTTTTTCTATCAATTATACTATACAAAAGTTTCATCGTTTGTTGTGGTCTATAAAGCATCTATTATTGTCCTAATTGCTGTTGCAAGCTGTGACCCATTCAATTCCACTCTCTTTAGCTTCTTATACCAGGTTTAAAAATATTTCCAATAGCTACTATATGCTCACAGCTTACTCTACAGAGTATGATCTTTTTCAGATTATATATATCTACTATCTGAATAGATTTATTTTTATTAGTTGTTTTTTATTGAAAAAAACTAACCTGTTAAAAATGTTTTATCAAATTTATACTAATCTGCTTTTCTTCGTAAAAAAGTAGGGACTTCCAAATTATCATTATCAAAAGCAGCTGGTTTATGTCTCCTGACACCTTCTTCCATATTTGATGACAATTTTGGCTGCCTCATAAAAGATGGCTCATTAAGATTTATTACCCCTTTATTATTATAATCTTCAGGCTTAACATCTCTTACCCTGCCTCTTAATTTTCCGCTTTCTATTTTCCTCCTGATTGATATTACAGGTTTTGATGAATCTTCAATACCTGTTGCAATTACAGTAACACGCATCTCATCTCCCATATCTTCATCTATGGTCTGCCCCCAGATTATCTCTGCATCATCGCCAACCTCATCATAAATTCTTTCAGATGCCTCTGCCATTTCTTCCATTTGAAGATCACTTGAGCTGGTTATATTGAGCAGCACTCCCTTTGCCCCTGAAATAGAAATATCTTCCAAAAGAGGATGAGATATTGCTCTTTCTGCTGCTTCTTTAGCCCTGTTATCTCCACTTGCCATACCTATACCCATCAAAGCCATTCCTGCTTTTGACATAATTGTTTTTACATCAGCAAAATCAAGATTAACAAAACCAGGCATAATTATAAGATCAGTAATGCCTTTGACTGAATGCAAAAGAATTTCATCTGCTTTTTTAAACATATCAATCATCCTGGCATTTTTTGGAGCTATTCCACGCAATCTGTCATTTGGTATGGTTATAACAGTATCTGCCACCTCTTGTAAAGCTTCGATTCCTTCTTCTGCAAGAATCATTCTTTTTTTACCTTCAAAACTAAAAGGCTTTGTAATAACAGCTACAGTCAATGCCTCTGACGATAGTTCCTTGCATATTTCTGCAACAACAGAAGCAGCTCCTGTTCCTGTCCCACCTCCAAAACCAGCTGTAATAAACACCATGTTACTTCCTTCTAACGCTTCTTTTAATGCTTCTTTAGATTCTAAAGCAGCATCCCTGCCTATTACAGGATTCATCCCAGCTCCTAAGCCCTGAGTCAGAGATGATCCAATCTGAATTTTTATATTGGCGTTAGATTTATCCAACGCCTGAATATCTGTATTAGCTGTTAAAAATTCTACTCCAACCAAATTTGACTCGATCATGTTGTTTATAGCATTTCCTCCAGCACCACCTACACCAATCACCCTTATTTGAGCAGCCTGACTGCCTTTTTCATAAGAAAAATCCATGTACATAACCTCCTCTTTTAAAATTAGTTAATCTATATACATATATTATATAATATCTGAAAACCACTTTTTCATATGATTAATAATTCTCTGAAAAACATTTGAATCATTTATCCTGAATTTTTTCTGAGACATATTATTAATTCCAAAATTAATTAGTCCTACACCTGTTGCATACATAGGATTACTTACAACATCTACAAGCCCTTTTATCTTTGTAGGAATTCCAATACGAACAGGCATATCAAAAACTGATTCAGCTACTTCAGCAACACCTTCTAAGAGTGCTGTACCACCGGTAATAACCAACCCCGATGTAACCATATCTTCCATTCCTGCTCTAAAAAGTTCTCGCTTAATTAGAAAAAACATCTCCTCTACACGAGGTTCAATAATTTCTGTTAAAATCTGTTTTGGCAGTTTTCTCGGCTTTCTGCCTCCCATTCCAAGAATTTCAATAAATTCGTTCTCTTTTATATTGTCTGATAAACATGTACCATGTGCTATTTTAATCTCTTCAGCCTCTGCGACAGGTATTTTAAGACCGATAGCAATATCATTTGTAATACTGCTGCCTCCTAATGCCAGAACAAATGTATGCTTGATATGATTTCTGGAAAAAACTGCAAGATCTGAAGTTCCACCGCCTATATCTATAAGTCCTACCCCTATCTCTTTTTCCTCTTCAGATAAAACAGATTCACCTGATGCTAATGCTTCTAAAACAATTTCACAAACATCAAGTCCTGCTCTGTTTGCACATTTTATTATATTATGGGCACATGCTATTGCTCCTGTTACAATATGAATTTTTGCTTCAAGCCGTATTCCTGACATACCTATCGGATTTTGAATTCCAGGTTCATCATCTACAACAAACTCCTGTTCAATTACATGAATAACTTCTCGATCCATCGGTATGGCAATAGCTTTTGCTGCATCAACAACACGATCAACATCACTTTTTGTTATCTCAGTACCTTTTATTGCTATAACTCCCTGACTATTTACACCTGTAATATGTCCTCCTGCGATTCCGGCATATACAGAAGATATTTCACAGCCTGCCATAAGTTCTGCTTCTTCAATAGCTTTTTTAATTGATTTTACTGTAGCATCAATATCTACCACAACCCCTCTTCTAAGTCCTACAGAAGGATAAGAACCGATCCCTATAATATTTAAATCATCTCCGGTTACTTCTCCAACTACTGTGCAAATTTTTGTAGTACCAATATCCAGACCTACTATCATTTCATTTGTTAACACATTAAACCTCCTTCAATATATAAGGGCATGGCTTTTTTTGATGCTGTTTTATTATAACTCTATTCAGGGAGTTAAAATTTATTAAAACAATCTTATCTAATTCATTTCTCTTCTTTAAATGTTTTATTACATAAAACAGCTTATTAAATTTTTCCGGCAAATTCTTAAAACCTATGCATATTGGGAATTTATATACATCAGGAATAACCGAAATCCCTATTTCCCTGTCTACTGCAATTTTTTTTATTTTTAACTGATGAAACTTATTCTCATATTCTGTTTTATATTTTACTGCATCAAGTACCTGTATATAGCAAAAACTCCCTGCTTGTCTATTGGTTCTTATATCTCTGTAATCAACCCCTGTTATTACAGTAATATCTTCAGGATCACCTTTTTCCCATTTTTTAAATATTTTCCCTTTATTATTAATTATGTACTTTTGATCCATAGATAATATTGCAAAAGGCATATGTTCAATAATTTTTATTATTATTGTTGATGGATATTTTCTTTGAACCAAAGCTTCTTCAATCCAGGGATTATTAATAATATATAATTTTGTTTTATTTAAATTTACTGATAAAATATTTTGGTTTAATGACAAATTTGCCTGCCTTATAACCTGCTTGCGTAAAAGATGATTTGTCCCTGCAACTCTAATAGTTTTAACATTAAAATAATCACATTGAGTTACAACATCATAAATAAATATATAAAAAATATTTAATAAAACAAAAATTACTATTACACTAATACCTGTAAATATAAGCAAAATCTTTTTTCTATAAGCATTACTCTTTTGTTTGTTTATTATTTTATTTTTATTTTGCTTCATATTAACCAACAATAATCACTTCCGGTTCTAAAAAAATTCTGTATTTATCATTTACTTCTTTCTGAATTATTTCCTTAAGACTAATTATATCATCTGCTGTTGCTCTGTTTTTATTAATAATAAAATTAGCATGCTTTTCAGATACAGCAGCCCCACCTACAGTTTTCCCCTTTAACCCACACAATTCAATAAGCTGGCCTGCAAAATATTTGGAGTTTTCTGGATTTTTAAAAAAACAGCCAGCACTGTAAAATTCTTTTGGCTGATTTACCTTTCTTTTCTTAATTACAGCCATAGCTTCTTTTTTTACAACTTTTTTATCAGATGGCACCAAAGAGATAATACAACTTGCTATTATATGTTTATTATCAGTAGGCAAGCCAAATCCTATATTTATCAGTTTAAGTTTTCTGTACGAAAAGTCCAGATACCCTTTATTTAACGTTTTATAATGCCCGGAAGGAGTCAGGACATCAATAGATTCTACTATATCTCCCATAGTGCCGGTATCACTTCCGGCATTCATCGTTATACTGCCACCTATAGTACCTGGAATCCCCAGTGCAAAATTAAAACCCGAAAGTCCATTTTTTATGGCAAACCTGCACACAGCAGCCATTGTTGTTCCTGATGTCACTGCAATTTTCACACACTGACTGGTTTGTTCTTTTATTAGTATTCTGCCTGATTTATCCAAAATTCGTATCACTATACCCAAAAATCCGGAATCTTTTACTAAAATGTTCGTCCCTTTTCCTATAACAAGGTATTGAATACGATTATTCAAACAAAACTTAATCACTTTTTTTGCTTCTTTAACATATCTTACAGAAACAACAGCATAAGCCGGCCCACCCACTCTAAATCTGGTATGTTCTGACATAGGGCAATTAAATTGCACATCACTTCCAAAATTGTCTTTAAACCATTCTACAAATTTATTATCAAAAGACATTTTAAGACCTATGATAAAGCTTCTAAAATATTATCGCCTATTTTCCAGACATCCCCTGCTCCAAGAGTTAAAAGAATATCATCTTTTTTTAAATTAGAGATCAGATATTTTAAAGCAGATTTGAAATCTTTCACATAGCACGCATCTTTATGGCCGTGTAAAATTATTTCCTGACACAGCAAATTCCCGTTAACACCATCTATTGGTTTTTCTCCTGCTGCATAAACAGGCAAAACTACAAGAAGATCAGATTGATAAAATGCCTTTGTGAATTCCTTAAAAAGAGCTTTGGTTCTTGTGTATCTATGGGGTTGAAACACCACAACAGACCGCCTGTCCGGATAACATGATTTTATAGCATCTAATGTTGTTTTAATTTCAGTAGGGTGATGTCCATAATCATCAATTACCATAATACCATTTAGTTCCCCTTTTACTTCCATTCTTCTATCAACACCATCTATGGTTTCTAATGCTTTTTTTATAACATCAAAAGGTATTTTAAGCTCAACTCCTACAACAATGCTTGCAAGAGCATTGTTCACATTATGAATACCTGGAAGATTTAAAGACACACGACCTAATTTTTTGTTTTGATGAAAAACAGAAAATTCACTTTTTGTGCCAATACATTTTATATCTTTTGCTTTAAAATCAGCCTGGGTACTGATTCCATAAGTTACAAATCTCTTTTTTATGAAAGGGATAATACTTTGAACATATTCATTATCAAGACATATCGCGCATAAACCATAAAACGGGATACTGTTTATAAATTGCAGAAAAACTTTTTTTATTTCATCTATATCTTTATAAAAATCTAAATGTTCTCTATCTATATTTGTTACTACAGCAATAGCAGGAGAATATTTTAAAAAAGAGCCGTCACTCTCATCTGCTTCTGCAACAATAAACTCACCCCCACCTAATAATGCATTTGTACCTATGCTTTTAAGTTTACCACCAATAACTATTGTAGGGTCTAATTTCCCCTCACCTAAAACTGATGCAATGATAGATGTTGTAGTTGTTTTTCCATGTGCTCCTGCTACTGCGATACTGTATTTAAGACGCATAAGTTCAGCAAGCATTTCAGCTCTTGGAATAACCGGTACAGATATTTTTTTTGCAGCAACAACTTCAGGATTATCAGGTTTAATTGCAGAAGAGATAACAACAACATTTACATTTGAGATATTCTCTTTTTTATGCCCTTTATATACTGTTGCTCCAAGTTTTTCCAAACGCTTTGTTATTTCGGTTGATCTTATATCAGAACCTGACACCCTGTACCCCAGATTCAATAAAAGCTCTGCTATACCACTCATCCCTATCCCGCTTATTCCAACAAAATAAATATGGTATTTGTCTATATACATATGTTTTTATTCTTTAAATTATTATTTAATATTAAATTATAGCAGCTTTTAACAACTGTTTTTGCTGCATGAGGTTTTCCACATTTTTTGGCGTTTATCTCAAATTCTCTTAATAAATTTCGTTTTTTTTGATAAAAATTAATTTTTCCTGCAATAATTTCTCCGGTTACAAGATGATCTAAAATCAGATCTGCTGCATTTTTATCCTGCAATGCTTTAGCATTATGGTGCTGATGATTATCAGATGCAAAAGGATAGGGAATATAAATTGCCCCCTTACCCATAGCAGTTATTTCAGCAATAGTTGTAGCTCCTGATCTGCATATTATAAGATCTGCTTTTTTATATTGCTCATCCATATTCATAAAAAAAGCACTCACGCAAGCACTGAACACATATTTTTTATAACTCTCTTCTATTTTTTCTAAATCTTTTTTACCTGTCTGATGTATAAAATTAACATTATCTCTGTTTTCTATATACGGCAATGACTCTACTACACCCATATTTATACTGTGTGCACCCTGACTCCCCCCGCAAATCAATACTGTAAATTTTTCATTTTCTTTATCTCTCTTTTTTAAAAAATTTATTCTTTCTATCTCTTTCCTTACGGGATTACCTGTAATCTCAGTTTTTTTATCAGAAAAAAAAGATCTGCTATTTTCAAAAGAGAGAAATATTTTATTAACTATCTTTCCCAATATTCTATTTGTTATCCCTGGAAATGAATTCTGTTCATGTATTACTGTTTTTATACATAAAAGCCATGCAGCAAAAAGTACAGGTCCTGAAACATAACCTCCCATACCTATTACTATATCAGGTCTATATTTTATTATTTCATACATGGCCTGAAAAATCCCCACAGGTATTTTATATATTGCTTTTAAAACAGATATTAACCCCCGACCTTTAAGACTTTCAGCTATTATTTGAACTTGTTTAAAATCTGATTTTTCCAAAATAGTTTTTTCAAATGTTTTTTGAGTTGTAACAAATAAAATGTTATTTTTTGGGTCAGCTTCCATAAAAGCTTCGGAAATAGCAATTCCAGGAAAAAGATGTCCCCCTGTCCCTCCGCATGCAATCAGTATTTTAAGAGGTTTTGAATTCAATTTCTTACAGATCCTATATTTATAAGAATTCCAAGAAGCATCATGTTAATTACAAGAGAAGAACCACCA
>DAOWNP010000331.1 GCA_030642545.1 Desulfobacteraceae bacterium
CAATTTTTAAAATCGGATAATTATGTGACAATCTATATATCATATTTTTTTTATTCAATCTATCTGAAATATTTTTGCAAAATAAATGTTTCTTGACAATTTTATCTGTTATAATTTAAAAAATAAAATTGATATAATTATTTGATACCATGAGAATAAGGAGATAAATCATGAATTTGGCAAAAGCTTTTTCCCGCAGGTTTTTATTTGGGATAATTTTTATATTAGGTATTTGTATGTTGATAGCTAATTTTGTGTTTTATTTTGGTTTAGATTATCTGTTTTCTGTATTATCATCTTTTCAGAGATTAGATGAACACACTGAAATTTTCAATTATTTTGATAAACTTGAAGTTCTGTTTAAACAGTGGGGTATTTATTTTGCTCCTGCAAGTCTGCTTTTTTTTATTTTTCTTGGAACTGTTTTCTGGTTTATTTTAAGAGGTGTTGTAAAAAAAATAAGAGAGAGTAGTCCTTTTGAAACAGGAACAGATAAAACTAAAAATGTTAAAAGGGATTTTGAAAAAGAGAAAAAACTTCAAAAGCAAAACAACAGGCGTTTTTTTATACATCTTTTATCTGTTTTTCAAAAACAGGGACGTCTGGTGGATTTCTTTTTAGAGGATATTGATGAATATTCAGATGATCAAATAGGAGCTGCGGTAAGAACTATACATGCAAGTTGCAAAAAAGAGTTAAACAAATATCTTTCTCCCAAGCCTTTAATGGATCAGGATGAGGGGGAAGATGTTGAGATTCTCGAGGGGTTTGATCCTGCAGAAATTAAACTGACAGGGAATGTTACAGGAGAACCTCCGTTTTCAGGAATTTTACGTCATAAGGGCTGGAGAGTTTCAAAGCTTGACCTTCCTGCTCTGTCTGATAATGAAGATTCTGTAATTATTGCCCCTGCAGAAGTTGAAATATTGTAAAGGAGAGTTATTATGCCTGACTTTAAATATGTTGTTGGTATAGATTTGGGAACTACAAACAGTATTATTGCGTATACAAAAGCTGATTTATCAAAAGGAGAAACTTCAGAAATTAAGGTTCTTGATATTCCTCAGCTTGTAAATTCCGGTGTTATTGAAAAAAGATCTATGCTTCCTTCTTATATCTTTATGCCGGGCAAGCATTTGGTATCTGAAGATGGGTTAAGCCTGCCCTGGGCAGATGAACCATCATCGGAAATTATTGGAATTTTTGCAAGAGAAAGAGGTGCTGAAGTACCACAACGGCTTGTTTCTTCATCTAAATCATGGCTTTGTCATAAACTTATAGATCGCAACAAGCCTGTTCTTCCATGGGAAAGTACAGAGGAGAAAATTAAAAAGATCTCTCCTGTTGAGGCATCAGCCATAATACTTTCCCATATTAAAAAAGCCTGGGATTATACAATGGCAGGTGAAGACCCAAAATTAAGACTGGAAAACCAATATGTAGTTTTGACAGTACCTGCATCTTTTGATGCAGTTGCCAGGGATCTTACAGTTAAAGCTGCTAAAATGGCTGGTTTACCTGACTTAACATTGCTTGAGGAACCCCAGTCAGCTTTTTATGCATGGATTCAGGATCAGGGGGATCAGTGGAGAGAAGGAGTGTCCTGTGGGGATCTTGTCCTTGTATGTGATATAGGAGGCGGGACAACTGATTTTAGCCTGATAAAAATAGATGAAGAGAATGGAGAGCTTGTTTTAGACAGGATTGCAGTAGGTGATCATCTCTTGGTTGGCGGTGATAATATGGATCTTGCACTGGCTTATCTGATTTCAAATAAACTTGCCAAAAAGAAGAAAAAAATTGACTTGTGGCAGATGCGCGGGCTTTCACATAGCTGTAGAAGTATAAAAGAGAAAGCTTTATCAGATAATAGATCAGATAATAATATTGATGAGTTTCCTGTAACAATTTTAGGCAGGGGCAGTAAACTTATTGGTGGTACTATAAAAGCTGAGATTAGTACAAAAGAGATAGAGAAAATTGTAATTGATGGATTTTTTCCAAAATGTACTATATCAGATAAACCAGAGATAAAACATGGTGCTGGGCTTAAGGAACTTGGGCTCTCTTATGAAAATGATCCTGCTGTTACAAAACATATTGCAGGATTTTTAAGTAAAAGAAAAAACCAGGATGATTCTGTTGAGATTCCGAATGCTATCTTGTTTAATGGTGGAATTATGAAGGCAGAATCAATCAGGCAAAAAATTCTTGATACAATGAATTTGTGGAATGGTTCACCAACAGAAAAAAAAGTAAAAGAGCTGGAATCAGGTGATTTTGATCTTTCTGTTGCAAAAGGTGCTGCTTATTATGGTCTTGTAAAGCTTGGCAGTGGTATAAGAATACGTGGAGGTTTATCAAAAACCTATTATATTGCCATAGCTTCTTCAATGCCTGCTGTACCAGGAATTTCGGCTCCTGTAAAAGCACTCTGTGTTGCTCCGTTTGGCATGGAGGAGGGAACTTCAGCAAGAATTGATAAAGACTTTGTTCTTGTAGTGGGTGAGTTGGTTAAATTTGATCTTATGGGGTCATCTTTGAGATTAGATGATTCTATAGGTGCTGTGGTTGAAGAGTGGGAAGAAGGAGATATTGAGGATATAACCACAATAGAAACGACTTTAGATGGTGAGCCAGGAACTGTAGTTGCTGTAACAATAGAGATAGACATAACTGAAACAGGAGTTCTTGAGTTTTGGTGTGTATCAAAAGAAGATGATAAACGTTGGAAACTGGAATTTAATGTAAGGAATGTGGATGAAATAACTTCCACAAATAGGCACATAGATTTAGAGTTAGATTTGTTCGATCTGAAAACTCAAAAGCAGAAGGAATAGCTGGCTCTTTTGATGTTTTTGTGATTTTAGATCGGG
>DAOWNP010000154.1 GCA_030642545.1 Desulfobacteraceae bacterium
GGAGGTTGTCCTACTACTGTAAACGGCCATATAGCATCTTTTCTGTGGTAAACCGAGTCTACATGGATGTATGGAAATTCATGTTTCAGGCTGTAATATCCTAAATGGTCTCCAAAAGGACCTTCAGGAAGAGTTTTGTTTGAAACAACAGTTCCTGTAATACAAAAGTCAGCATCAGCTGAGATTGTAAATCCTTCTTTTTTTATATACCTGAATCTTTTGCCTGAAAAAACTCCGGCAAAAGCTATTTCAGGTAACTCTTCAGGAAGAGGCATAACAGCTGCAAAAGTATGAGCAGGAGGACCTCCTGCAAAAATACTCACTTTAAGCGGAATATTATTTTTTATGGCTTTTGCATGATGTTGTGCTATATCCCTTTTTATTTGATAGTGAAGTCCAATCTCCTGATTTGTTTTATACTGATTTCCGGAAATTTGAATTCTATACATACCCAGATTTGAGCCAAATATTTTTTTGTCAACAGGATCCTCTGAGTAAACTTGTGGTAAGAGAATAAATGCACCTCCGTCATCGGGCCAGCATTTTATCATAGGAAGTTTGTCAATGGTTGTTTTATTGAACAGTATAGGACCTGTTGCTATTTTTTTTGGCAGACAAGTAGACAGAGCCCTGAAAGAGGATAAAAGTTTTGAGGGATTTTTAAATATTGTTAAAGGATCAGCTTTAAGGGTAACAAGATTTTCTACTCTTCTTAGTGTTGATCTAAATATAAATCTGCTTCTTTCTAATGTACCAAAAAGGTTTGATACAGCAGGAAAGCTGGTATTTTTAATATTTTCAAATAAAATTGCAGGGCCTTTTGCATCAAAAACTCTACGATGAATTTCAGCCATTTCGAGATCAGGATCTACGAGATCTTTAATTCTGATAAGATGGCCTTTTTTTTCAAGGTCATCTACACACTCTTTCATGCTTTTATAAATCATAGCTTAACTATCACCCTTATATTCTATTTTTTTAGTATTTTATATAAAAACATAATGTTTCTTTTAATTAGTATCAAGCTTTAACAATTTTTTTGTTGTGTATTTGACCTATTGTTGTTTTTCAGATATAGCTTAGCCTGATATTTTAAAAAAATGTTTAATACAGATCAGGAAACCGTATAAGGAAAAAACTTTAGGTTCTTAGATGCTTATATTGTGTGAGTTTATGTAATAATCTAAAAGAGAAGTATTTGTTTGTAAAAAAAACAGCAGAAAAGATTTCCTATCATAAAAAAAATGTTTAGTATTGGCTTTATTAGAAATAATATTGATTGATTCTGAACAAAAGGATTTTATATGGATGAGTTTGCAAAAGTTATTTTTGATGGTAAAACATTTAATTTACCGATAGTTACAGGATCTGAAGGAGAAAAAGCAATAGATATTAGAATGCTTCGTCAGAAAACAGGATTAATTACTTATGACCCAGGATTTGGTAGTACTGGAAGCTGTAAAAGTGCTGTTACTTTTATGGATGGTGAAAAAGGGATATTAAGATACAGAGGAATTTCCATAGAACAGCTTGCCAAACATTCAACATTTGTTGAGACAGCTTATTTGCTTATTAACGGAGAACTGCCTACTTACAGTGAGCTTAATAAAATTAGAGTTCAGCTGAATGATTATTCTCTTGTGCATGAGGATATGCAGGTATTTTTTCAAAATTTTCCCAGATTTTCAAATCCAATGGGTATTTTATCTACCATGGTTAATGCATTGAGGAGCTTTTATCCGGTATTAGATGATGTTGAGGAATCAATTAATTCTACCATGCTTAGATTGTTGTCAAAGGTAAGAACACTTGCTGCCATGTCATATAAAATATCAAGAGGACATAAGGTTGTATATCCCAGACAGGACTGTACATATTGTGCCAATTTTTTAAATATGATGTTTGATACTCCTGTACGTCCTTATATACTTGATGAAGATGTTGTAAAAGCTTTAAATCTTTTTTGGATACTTCATGCAGACCACGAACAAAATTGCTCAACTTCGGCGGTCAGAGTAGTAGGCAGTGGAAAAGTAAATCTTTATGCAGCAATTTCAGCAGGTATATGTGCACTTTGGGGACCTTTGCATGGTGGTGCCAATCAGGCTGTTATTGAGATGCTTTCAGATATTCATAAAGATGGAGGTGATATAGATAATGTAGTTGCCAGGGCAAAAGACAGGAATGATTCTTTTAGATTAATGGGATTTGGTCACAGAGTATATAAGACTTACGATCCAAGAGCTATAATAATGAAAAAAGCTTGTGATAAAATATTGAGCAAAATGAAAATAAACGATCCTCTCCTTGATATAGCCTTAAAATTAGAAGAAGTTGCTTTAAAAGACCCATATTTTATAGATCATAACCTATATCCGAATATTGATTTTTATAGTGGAATAGTCTTGAGAACTATAGGTATTCCTACAAATATGTTTACTGTAATGTTTGCAATAGGAAGGCTTCCAGGATGGATTACCCAATGGAAAGAGAGTATAGACGATCCTGATTGGCGTATAAGCAGGCCAAGGCAGTTATATACAGGATTGAAAGAAAAAAAATATATATCTATTGAAGATAGAAAATAGAAAAGAAACTGTTTTTTTCTGTAAAGAATATTATAATTTATACCGAATATACAGGTAAGTTACAGGGTTCCCTTTCTTAAAAAGCGAGAATGAAATAACTATATTAGTTATGAATTTATTTTTGAAAATAAAACCGTTCTCTCTTTTTATATATTTTATAACATAACATTTTAATTTTTTGTTTCAGCTTCTTTTTGGTATTTTTTATATGAAACATTATAGATTAATACAAATTGCAGTATTGGTATCTGCAATTTTAGTATTTAATTATAAACCAGCAATTTCATTGGATTATATGGTTGATCTGTTTGAAGAACATTACAAGGAAAAGCCTATTGTAGGACCAGGTATTGTAAAGATTTATCATTCATGGCAGGTAAAAACCAAATATGGAAGCAAACTCATTGTCATTATAGGTGATGACAATGATTACAGAGCATGGCTGCGTAATTACACAAAAAATCATACCCTGTTTATAATAAAAATACCTGAAGGCGGAGACGCTGAGTTTAAATACAGTACGGCTGTTTTAATAGATGTTCAGCAAATTCATCCTGTTGTAAACAAAAAATGGAAATGTATAAAATGCAGACTCGGTCCCCCTCCAATAGCTCCTGTAAAAGTAATCAAAGAAGAACCAGAATAGAGAAAAAATTAATTTGGTTTATTTTCAATAAGAATATCAGTTATTTTTTTAAGATAGGAATCTGCGCGGTTTTTATTAATATAACATGCTCCGGCACCTTTATGCCCTCCTCCTTCAAAGTTTGTCAGCATTTTTCCAACATTTACATGACAATTTTGATTGAAAATACTATGACCTATGCTGATGATTATCATATTACTGTTTTTTTGGTCAAAACTTATTTTAATATGCACATAGGCATTTTCAAATAAAGGATAAATTAGAAAACGATTGCCGGTAGGCGGTGTTTTTAGTTTTCTGAAATCTGTAACAGCAACATTACTATTTACAGTTGTATGCTTTTTTAAAAGGTCTTTATAAATACTATTTTGTAAAACAGAAGACTCAACTCTTTTTTTAACAACAGGATCTGATAGTATAGACTCTATATCTTTTTTCCTTAAGAGATCTATCACTTTTTCCCAATAAGGTTCATCATTTTTTAAACGGCCTGATATAGTCATGGAGAGAATAACAAAGGGGTAGTTTTCAGGATGCAATACTTCATCCATGGATAAATTTGCAGAATCTATTTTGTCTGTTTCATATATTAGAGTGTTATAATCTCGTTTAAATCTATCTTTGTAGTATTTGAAAATAAGACCTGCAGCAGAAGGAGCAATTTCAAAAAGACCTTCAAAGGGAGAATCTATTTTATTTGAAAAATGATGGTCAAACCACATGCTGCAATTTTTATGATAAGGGAGATTTGCTAAAATGTCCCCTTTTTTTATATCAGCCTCGCCTTTTTGAATCATTCCTGGTTCGATCCATTTTACAGGTTTGTTAATATCTAAAGCCTCGTATAAAAGAGCGGCACAAACAATGCCGTCAAAATCAGGCCGTGTTACAATTTGCATATAAAATACCTTTTTACTTTATTTGTTAAAAAAATTATGAATTTTTATAAGATACAGGTGGGTTATTACCTGAAGAATGAACTCTAAGCCTTAAATCATTTTTATAAAATATATCATATACACAGGCTGTTGTAGAATGCAACTTTAAAAATTTTCATTCTGCATGCGCCTGTCGAGATATAAGAATCTCTTTATAATCATTAATCAGAGAAAGAGTTTCTTGTTCCGATGAAATTTTTTTTATGGACTCTCTGAAATGACTGCTTTGATAAAACCCTTTTGTAAGCCATGACAGTCTGCTTCTTAAAATAAAACATGCTTTTTTTTCTCCAAGATACAGAACAGATTCTTTTACATAATCAATCATTAAATCAAAATGCATATTTATATCAGGTTCTGTTTTTTTATTTTTTTTTATAAGAGAATCAATTTGTGCAAGAATCCAGGGGTTTTTCATAGCTTCTCTTCCTACCATTACACCATCACATTTAGTTTCAAATATCATTTTTAAAGCATCTTCAGGTTTTGTTATATCTCCATTTCCAATTACAGGTATTTGAGCTGCTTTTTTTAAGACAGCTATTTGAGACCAGTCAGCTGTGCCGGTAAATCCTTGTTTTGCAGTTCTCGGATGCATTGTTATGGCATCTACTCCGCAGTTTTCTGCTATTTTTAAAATATTTAAAGCATCGGTACCTGATTTGTCCCAACCTGTTCTAATTTTAATAGTAAGCGGAATTTTTATTGCTTTTCTCACAGAAATAAGGATTTGTTCAGCAATCTCTGGTGTTTTCATGAGAGCTGCTCCTGAGCCTGATTTTAGAATTTTTCTTACAGAGCAGCCAAAATTAATATCTATAATATCAGCACCAAGTGATTCAATAATTTCAGCAGATTTAGCCATTAGCTCCGGGTCAGATCCAAATATTTGAAATGATACAGGTCTCTCTTTTTCAGTACTGTTTAAAAGCATCTGGGTTTTTAATGATTTATAAGCAAGTCCGGTTGAGCTTATCATTTCAGAGCAGACCAGGCCGCAGCCTATTTTTTTTATTATCAGCCTGAAAGGGAGATTGGTGACACCTGCAAGAGGAGCTAAAATTGTAGGACCTGATAATTTTATATTACCGATTTGCATTATTTTGTTACCTTGATTATACTTTGCTGCACAGGCGGATGCAAAACGTAATTTATCCAAATTTCTGCGTTGAAAAATTGATTTTGATCCTCGGAATACAACGGCGTATGCCTGTGGTCAAAATAATTTTCCGCCTTGAACACAGAAGAAATTTTCATTTCGTAATAACCTGTGCATTCCAAACATAAGATAGAATATGTTTAATCTGTTTATTTTTTTTAAAAACTTTCAATTATTTTGGACTAAACATTCCAGATTTTTTTTAAAAAGTCCATAAAAAGAAATTAGATTGTTTTATGCTTGCTTTTTTTATTGAACAAAAGATGAAGAAAAAATTATTTATTTTTAAACAGGAGCTGATCATATGGTAAGGGTTTTAAGAAATATTGAAATTTATGTATCATATTTTGAAAAATATTTTATTTTTATACTTCTGTCTGTAATGATTTTGCTTAGCTTAGGGAGTATAATTTTAAGAAATGCAGGAGTCTCTATTCCTTCCTGGGTAAGTTCATTTACTCAGTATCTTGTATTTTGGGTGGCGTTTATTGGGGCTTCTTTAGCTTCTGGTAAAAACCGCCATGTAAATATTAACCTGATATCGGATGTTTTAAATGAATATCCTAATTTACTGAGGATCATATCTATTATAACAAATTTTGTTGTAGTTTTACTCTCTTTTATACTATGTGTTGGAAGCTATCTTTTTATCAAATCTGAATATATGTGGGGCATTGATATCCCCTCAATGGGACTTCCCTGCTGGATATTTGAATCTGTTATAGTGTATACCTTTTTTATGATATCTTTTAAATATTTTGTAAGATTTCTTGAAATATTAACACGAAGCGTTCTTTTTGAAGAGAAAAATTAATTGTTACAATTTAGAA
>DAOWNP010000105.1 GCA_030642545.1 Desulfobacteraceae bacterium
AATAATAAGTATATCTTTAATTCCTGCCAGCATAAGCACTGAGAGAGGATAATATATCATGGGTTTATCATAAATTGGTATTAAATGTTTACTTATACTCATAGTAATAGGATAGAGCCTTGAACCTGAACCACCTGCAAGCAAAATACCTTTTATCATATTTTTTTCTCTCTTTCTATTTGCAAATATCCTTGTTCTTTATCTATTATAATTTTTTTTAATCCATTCAAGGTATGTTCCTGTTTTTACTGATTTTACCCATTTTTTATTTTCTAAATACCAAATGACAGTTTTTTCCAGAGCATCTTCAAATTCATATTCTGGTTTCCATCCAAGCTCTGTTTTTATTTTTGTAGAATCTATTGCATATCTTCTGTCATGACCTGGCCGGTCTGCTACAAATTTTATAAGCTTTTGAGAAGAGCCATGCTTCCTGCCTTCAAGTCTGTCCATTATTTTGCAGATAAGATTTACTATCTCAATATTTTTTTGTTCTGAATTTCCGCCTATATTATATGTTTCTCCAGGTACTCCTTTTTTAAACACCTTAATTAAAGCATTACAATGATCTGTTACATAAAGCCAATCCCGTATATTTTTCCCATCTCCATAGACAGGGAGTGTTTTTTGTTCCATAATATTTAAAATAATCAAAGGAATGAGTTTTTCAGGAAACTGATATGGTCCGTAATTATTAGAACAGTTAGTAATAACAACTGGAAGGCCATATGTTCTAAAATATGCTCTTACAAAATGATCAGATGCAGCTTTTGAGGCTGAATATGGACTTGAAGGATCATATGGTGTGTTTTCTGTAAAATATCCGTGAGTGCCCAAACTTCCATAAACTTCATCTGTAGAAACATGTAAAAACCGAAACTCAGAAGATTTTTTAAATGACTTATAGTACTTTGTGCAAACATCTATAAGAGAAACTGTGCCTTCCACATTGGTTTTTACAAATTCATGAGGACTATCAATGGAACGATCCACATGGGATTCTGCTGCAAAATGAATAACACCATCAATTTTTTTCTCAAAAAAAAGTTTTTCAAGAAGAGGTCTATCTCTTATATCTCCATGCACAAATTCATATTTATCTAAAAATCTATGGGCAAGATTATCAAGATTGGCAGGGTTTCCAGCATAAGTTAAAATATCTAAATTAATAATCTTCCAGTTTAAATCAGTTTTAAAAACATTGTTTATAAAATTAGATCCTATAAACCCTGCACCACCTGTAATTAGAATTTTTTTCATTTAATTTAAACTTCCCTGAAAACCTATACGGAGTAACTTTCTTTTATTAATATTTGCGCATCATCAAAAGCATATTCTTCAATAAGCTTTTTTACTTTTACAGCATTATCATATTGAGATGATTTGTTATCACTTTTTTTAAAATAATCTATTATTTGAACAATTCCTGTTTCAGATAATACTGGATCTGAATTTTTCAGTGCCTGTATAAGATTATTAATTTTTTGCTGTAAATCCAAATCATTAATAATATCTGTTTTTTGTGTATCAGAAAAAGTTTTTTTATTTTTTAACCCTGAATTTTCCAGTGACTGGATTACACTATCTATAGAATATTTTAAAGCAGAAACTTTATCTAAAGCATTTTTTTGATTACCTGATATACACTCATTTTTTAGTGCTTTAGCAGAGTATATGATATCAACAGCACACAATTTTTTAGTTTTTGTTATTATCTCATTTGCTATAGAAAGTGATTCTATAAAATTATTGTCATTTATTAAATGCTGTATATGAGCAGCAGACTCTTTATAATTTTCACAAAATTTACGAAGAGCTTTTAAATAGTTTGTCCATGATTCATTAAAAAAACTCAATCCTTTTATAATGTCTATGCCTGGTATTGTATAATTATTACTATCCTGTGTTTTATTTTCTAAAAATAAATTACTGGATCTGATTTTAATTTTATCAATATTTTTAACAAGTATAGTTACAAGTTCTTTTTTTGTTATGGGTTTTATCAAATAATCATTCATTCCAATTTTAAAACATTTATCTCTGATATCATCTTTTATATTAACTGTAAAAGCAATGATTGGAAGATCCTTTTTATCCAATCTGTTTCGAATAATTTTTGTGGTTTCTATTCCATCCGGCTCAGGCATAAAAATATCCATTAAAACGGCATCATAATTATTTTTTTCAATTAGAAGTATTCCTTGATGACCACTCGTTGCTGTTGTTATATTGATTTTTGTGTTTTTTAACATTTCATAAATAACTTTTTGATTAACAATATTATCATCTATCACAAGAATATTAACATTCTCAAAAAGATCCTTTGCTATATCCAATTCTTCTTCGGAAATATCTTTTTTTCTCAATTTATATCCAAATAGATCCATAATATCATTATACAACTCTTTCTGTTTTACTGGTTTATACAATATTTTATTAACACCGGTTAACATGGCAGTACGTGCTGTAATGTTATCCTTTAAAGAACACAAAAGAATAATAGAAAAATCAGATCTATCCCATTTATTCTTAAGCTTTTTTATTAATTCAATCCCAGTTATATCTAAAAGAGAAAAATCTATTATAAGCAAACTAAACTCAAGCTCATTTACAGTAGACTTAAATATTTTTTCTACATCCTCCATGCTATCAGCACAAAAAGGAATCATACCTAAAGATACTATAAAATTTCTAAGAAATAATTGAGTTGCCTGACTACCTTCTGCAATCAAAACATTTTTTCCGGAAATATATGGTGCTGGCTGAAATTTTTTCTTTTCTTTATAATAAGTTTTTTTAAAAAAAGCAGTAAAAAAGACAGAACTTCCTATACCTAATTTACTTTCTATCCACAATTTGCCGTAAAACATTTCAGCTATTTGTTTGCAGAGAGCAAGACCTATGCCTGTACCTCCAAATTCTCTTGTATTTGAGCCGTCTGCCTGGTAAAAAGGTTTAAAAATCTCATTTAACTTTGAGGTTTCTATACCAATACCTGTATCTTTAATGCAAAAAATAAGGGATACTATATCATCATTAGACATACGTTTTTTATCTTTTTCATTTAAATTAATTGATACAGAAATTTCTCCTTGTTTTGTAAATTTAAAAGCATTATCCAAAATATTCATAAGTATTTTGGTAAGCTTTGATGCATCTCCTACAAGCTTTTCCGGTACCTGATTATCTAAGTTAACAGAGAATTCAATTTGCTTTTCTGCAGATTGAAGTACAAAAACATCGGATATTTCACTAATTAATTCACAAATATTAAAAGGTTTATTATCTAAGCTTGTTCTTCCTGTTTCAAAATTTGAAAAATCCAAAATATTATTAATAATATTGTGTAAAGAGTTAGCTGAAGAACGAATAATATGTATAAACTTTTTTTGCTTTGCACTCATTTGTGTAATACTCAACAAATCACTCATACCAATTATAGCATTCATGGGGGTACGAAACTCATGACTTATATTTGCCATAAATTCGCTTTTTGCAATATTTGCACTTTTAGCTTTTTTTGCAAAAAAAGAGATACTCAACATAGATGATTTTAATTTTGCATTTGCTTCTTTTATTTTTTTTGTACGTTCTGAAACTGTTTCTTCAAGACTTTTATTAAATGATTTAAGCAGCTTATTAGATTTCTCTTGTTCTGTAATGTCATGTATAACCGTGACCCATACATTTTTTTTCTGATAAATAATTTCCCTTGAACGATATTCCCCTGTAAATATTACCCCGTTTTTCTTTTGCCCTTTTGCTATAATTACTTTATCATTTTTAATCAGTGATTTTTTTCGTACATTTTTTCTTTCAGTATCGTTTACAAGCATAAAAGCATCCTGATCTATCAATTCATGAGGGTAATACCCAAACATTTCATAAAAAGTCTTGTTTACTTCTATTATTTTCCCTTTTTTATCTGTAATTATTACAGCTTCAAAAGAAACCTCAGACAAACACTTGAATTTTTCATATTTTGCATTTGTTTCTATATCAGCTTTTTTTCTTAAACTTATATCTTTTAAAAAAACTATCCGATATTTTTTATTATGAAAATCAAAACACCTGCTGCTCAATTCAATAAAAGCAAAGGTTTTATCAGATGTATTGATTTCGGATTCAAACAGTAGCGTCTCGTTTTCTTTGTTTTTTTCCCAGTAAATATTCCAGATCTCATTAAATAAGTTTGAGCATAAATCCCAGATATTTTCCTTGCATAAAGACTGATTGTCTATATTAAACAAAAGAGATGAAGTATTATTTGCATAAATTATACTTCCTGAATGTTCTGTAAAAAGCACAGAATCAGGCATGGTGTCTATAGATTTTTGGATAATATCTAATAAATCGTTTCTTTTTGAAATAATGTTTAATAAATTGTTAAAATCTTTTATTAAATTATCAAATTCGTCACTGTTTCCAGTATTTGTTTTAATCTCATAATTTAATTTTTTTGAAATAAATTTTATTTTTTTCCGAAGATTAAATACAGGTCTCAAAAATATTTTTTGCAAAAACAAAGAAAATACAAATCCTGCAAACAAAAACAGTAAAAAAATTACACATAGTATAATTAAATATTTTTTTATATTATCGAAATAGCCTCTATGGTCAGATTGTAAAAAAACCAGACCAATTACTTCACTTCCTAAAACTATTTTTCTTTTTACATTTATCTTGTTGTTTTTAAATTTACATTCATCTAAAAAATGTATGGATTGCTTATACTTATCAGCCATACTATTATCTGAAGTATATTGAGCAAACAGAGCACCTTGCGAATCGTAAACTTTTACAAAATTTATATTCTGTGATTTAGCCAATATATATATTTTTTTTTCAGCTTCTGTGGTATCTCTAAAAGAAACAGGGATAATACAATCATATGCTATTTTATTGGTAATACCTGTTAAGTTCTCAACCATTAAATGACGTATTGTAAAAAAATCGTTTGTTACAAATAATGCAACAACAATAAGTATAAGAACAGTACTCATTAACATTACGATAATACTGATTTTTTTATTAATAGATAGATTGTTTGAAATCATAATAATATTCCAGGAAAGCTATAAATAAAAAGTTTAAAAAAATCCAGTTCAAGGTGTGTAAATAGGCGCATAGCTCGTTATGTGTCTGTTTGAGTAACATGGAAGAGGGACAAAAAATACAAGTCTGATTTTGGAAGTTATAAAGTTTTAGCTCCTAAGAGTAAAAACAAATTACAAAATTTTAAATATCACCTCTTAATATAACTCAGTATAATAAAATATCAAGATATAAAAGAAAATATACAGGGGATGTTCACATAAAAAAGCTAATGAACGCGAATGAAATAACTTCTCCAAGAGATGAGCCTTCTTGAGGAAGTTATTTTATTCGCGTTTTTTAAGGAAGCAGCATGAATTTCTATTTAACAAAATCCGAATGGACAAGACCATATCCATGTTCTCCGTGAAGTGACTGATCAAACCCTTCAATTTCACTTTGTTCATCTATTCTAAATCCAACTGTTTTTTCAACAATGAAATAAATAATAAATGTGCCAGCAGCAGCAAGTAAGATTGTTGCACCTATTCCTGTAAGTTGTACGATAAACTGATTAAAAACTGTCCAGCTTCCGCCAGCAGATGTTGCTGCACTTTGCATCCAGCTGTCTCTAATGAAAAAGCAAAGAAGAAGAACACCAAGTCCTGATCCTACGCCATGGATTCCAAAGCAATCAAGACTGTCATCATAACCTAATTTTGTTTTTAAATTTAATGCCAGATAACAGAGAATAGAAGATGCAGCTCCAAGAAGTATTGCACCATATGGTTGAACAACTCCAGCTGCAGGGGTTATGACAACAAGGCCGGCCAGGATACCTGAAACAAATCCTAATGAAGTAGCCTTTTTAAAAACAATAGATTCTATAATAAGCCATGTTAAAGCACCGCTTGCAGCTGAAACCTGAGTCATGGTAAGTGCTCGTGCTGTATCAAGACCACTTTGTACAGTTGAACCGGCATTAAATCCAAACCATCCAACCCAAAGAAGCCCTGCTCCTATCATTGTCATAACAAGATTATTGGGCATCATAGCTGTTTTTGGATAACCACGCCTTGCTCCAAGAAGAAGAGCAACAACAAGGGCACTGACTCCTGCAGAAACATGAATAACAAGCCCGCCTGCAAGATCAATAACTCCTGCTGCTCCAAAATTAAAAAGCCATCCATCTTCAGCCCAAATCCAGTGACATAAAGGGCAATAAATAAAAAGGAACCACAATATGATAAAAAGTGTATATCCTTTAAAATAAACTCTCTCTGCAAGAGCACCACTTATAAGAGCTGGTGTAATTATAGCAAATTTTCCCTGAAACATAGCCAGAACATATTCAGGGACACCGTTTACTATGCTTTTGTCAATCCCTTTTAAAAAAAAGTAGTTGCTGTCCCAACCCCAAAAACCTCCCAAAATACTATGTCCGAATGTCAGGGAGTAACCGCATACAACCCACAAAACACCAATAACTGCCATAGCAACAAAACTGTGCATCATTGTGCCTAATACATTTTTGGTTCTTACCAAACCGCCATAAAACATGGCAAGTCCTGGAATCATTAAAAGAACAAGTGCTGTAGATGTTAGCATCCAGGAGGTTGTACCGGTATCTATTTGACTCCCATCAACCGCAAAAACAGCTTGTGGTATAAATAAAATTATAGCTGCAAATAAAACTGAAGTGATTTTTTCTCTCATTATTCTTTTTCTCCATTTTAATAAATAACCTTATTGATTAATGGCATATAAGGAACGAGGACAAAATGGCTCTTCTCCAATTATACATAATAGATTCAGGTTGTTTTTACGTCACAAAAACATCAAAAGAACCAGCTATAGACAGTCACATAAATAATTTCACTTAAGTTATCGGTCTTAAAATATACGTTTTAGTATTATCTCCTCATCTCTTGCCTTGTAAAATTTATTATGTGATAATCTATATTTCATCTGTTTTTTGAGTCTTCAGATAAAACAAACCTGACTTTAAATCTATGTGCCTGTTTATGGAAAATATTTATCCTTGTTTCTAACTATGCTTGTTTAAATCTAATTTTTTTAAAAGAAACCAGATTACGCAAAATATGTGCTAATGTGAGTATAGAAAAAGGATTATACATGGTAAGGGCGTGTAATTATAGATAATATAAATATATTGATATAAAAATATTTATTGGTGTTTTTTTAATATGACAAAATTGTATGCTCATGCCTCTTGAAAGACGACATAATTGTAATATTTTACTGTTTTTAATATGACAAAATTGTAAGGCTGCAGTTAGGAACATGGAAGTTGTTTTGTCCACGTTCCTTAAAGCAATATAAAAATATTATCCTTGTATAAAGTTGAGTAAAGTAATATTCATTTTGATTTGCTTGTTTCTAACTGATATCAGGATGGAAGTAAAAAGTTGCGGTTAATCAATTAACTAATAACTAATACAGACCTCGTAAAATTGGTCATTTTTAAGAGTATAAATTAGACAATATGTTCGGCAGTTTTTGCATGCAATTCAACATATTGCCACAATGCCTTTTTTAGAGCACTATATAGGAATGTATGGTGATATTTTGAACTCGTAAATGTCCAAAAAATGCCCAACTTACTGATTTTACACTATTATAGTTACAAATACGATGTCTGAAATACGAGGTCTGTAATAATTGGTTTTTATTTTTTAATGCAGCTTTATATCCTTCCTAAATTTGGAATATCAACTTGATTTAAAAAATCTTGTCAGGTGACAAATAAAGGTGAAGAGTCTAATGATTTTAAAAACAAAAAATTAAAAGATTGAT
>DAOWNP010000129.1 GCA_030642545.1 Desulfobacteraceae bacterium
ATTTTTACATAATAAGCCTTTAGTATTTTTTCAATAGATTGGTGAGCCATAAAACCAACATAAAGAAATCGCTTGCTTTTTAACATTGCAATGGCTGTTTGAATATCATATTCAGATATTTCTATCCAATATTTTATTTGATCTGACATTTTTATAGCTTCTCCAATCATGCTTATTTGATAGTTGCTTTTAATGTTTGAATTCACTGGTTTTTACGCAGTGCAGCGGAGTAAAATCCAGAGTAATGAAATTATTTATGTGACTGTCTACAGCTCAAAAGTTATTTAACCATTGTAATAAACGGATTATATAATGGATCACCAATCAGCACCATTTTCCACGAAATAAAAGGAGTGCTGAAAAAATAACACTCTACAAGAGTCAGCTTTCCTTTTGAGAGTAAATCAAAGAACAAATCAGGAACAGGAAATGCCTGGACATAAGGTTCTCCAACAGGGCCAATTGTTGCAGCAATACCTTTTTCAAGCATCTTTTTACACCAGACCCTGCTGCGTTTATTTTTTAAGGTTGTGCATTCAGCACTTGCAATATGATATCCAACAGCCCCTTTTTGCCATGTAAATGCATCAACATAATTTGCCAGTTTATACCATCCGCAATAAAGAGCTGCATCCGGACACTGACCTAATTGAAAAAGATCGGAACTCTCATCTTTTTTAACCGGCATTAAATTACTTTTTTTAATCTTTTCAGCTGCTAAATGTATTGATCTATCGTAATAAGCATAGTCTTTAATGTCTTTTTCTCCAGGATTTGGCCACCTTGCATCAAAATATGCTTTCCCTTTTAATCCATTTGTCTCAGCATAAAGAGAATCATCAATGATTCTTTTTACATCACTGTAAACCGGAGCATCTAACCGGCTTACCATAATAACATCACTCTGTTTAAACTGTAGTTTTTTTCTATGAAAACCTGCAAAATAAGGGTTGGGTATCCACATTGCAAGAGAATAGTTGTGCTGTTTTACAAGAGTAAGCTCTGAATCAAGAGCTGCACCTTTATTGTACTGAAAATTAAAAGTCTTTATCTTATTATTTACTGTTGCAAGTTTTTTTTCTATTTTTTTCTTTTCATCATCAGATTTACTTTTTAAAAGCTTTATTTTAATTTCTTTTTTAATTTTGTAGAGGTTTGATTTCTCTTTTTTTTCATCCCGTGTCAGCTTGAGTGAAGCTATCTTTAAAGGCATGCCAAACATTGTAACCAAACATTTTATTTGATTTTTTGATTTCAAATATTTTTGAACCGGTGTTGAAACTTTTTTTTCATACTCAAAGCGGCCGCATTGCTCTTTTTTTGTTACATTAAGAACAAGAAGATTGTCATCAGGAATCCCTCTTTTTTTCATATAATATTTTGCGAGATCAGTACTGCCGGATACATTACTATTTGCAATTACAAGAATTTCATTTGGGACTAATGCATATACGTTAGTAAATATTGCAAAATTTATTATTACTAAAAAAAATAAAATTGGTTTATATAATATAATTTTTTTTTTATCGTTTTTATCTGAATAGTGAACAGCATCTTTCATACACGCTCCTTAATCTCTTTTGGTATAATTTACCGGCTTTTTATTTAAAAGCATGCTTTAATTTCTTTTATAAAGATATTTATTTCACTTTCTGTTCCAATAGTGATTCTGATAAAATTGTTTATCCCTGGTTTGTTAAAATATCGAACAAGAATTCCTTTTTTCTTTAGTGTAAGGTAAATTTTTTCTCCAGCTATACCTGGTTTTTCTGCAAAAATAAAATTGGCTTTTGAAGGAAGGACATTCCAGCCAATGCTTTTTAATGTAGCAGAGAGTTTTTCTCTCGTTTTAATAATATTTTCGATTACTGAATTAAAGTATTTAACATCAGAGATGGCAATTTTGGCAATTTCAAGAGATAGTGTATTTGCAGGGTATGAATTAAATGAATCTTTAACAATAAAAAGGGCATTAATCAATGCTTTATCTCCTATGGCAAAGCCGATTCTTATTCCGGCAAGAGACATGCTTTTTGAAAAGGTTCTTATTATTAAAAGATTCTGGTATTTATCAATCAGGCTGATTGCACTGTCACCGCCAAAATCAATATATGCCTCATCAACTATAACAACCCTGTTATCTGAGTAACTGTTAAGGAGTGTTGTCAGTTCTTTAAGAGGTAATAATATGCCGGTTGGAGCATTAGGATTTGGCAGAATGATTCCACATGATTCAGTGTTATTTAGAAATCTTTTTATATTAATATTAAAATCAGAGGTTAAAGGAATTGTTTGATAATTAATATCTAAGAAATCACAGTATACAGGGTAAAAACTGTATGTGAATTCAGGAAACATAAGAGTGCCTCTTGATTTGTCAAAAAAAGCATAAAATGAAAATGCAAGTACTTCATCTGAACCATTTCCTATAAATATTTGATCTTTTTTAACACCATATTTTTTAGCAATTGTTTTCCGTAGTTCTGAAAACGTGGGGTCAGGGTACAATCTAAGCTTTTCTGTATTAAATGTTTGCAAAAATTTGTCTATTCTCGGTGTAGGAGGATATGGATTTTCGTTGGTATTTAATTTTATATATTTTTGATCCTGAGGTTGTTCTCCGGGTATATATGGTACAAGGTTTTTCATTCTTTTTGAAAACATTTTTACTCCTAAAAAATAATAATATAAAAATTATTCTTTATCTCATAAAGGAGAGGTAAATTACAATCATGCTGTTTGGTATTTGGAATTTTTTTATCTATATTTGAGGATCTGTTTCAGCTCTTCCAAAATCCAAAAGAGGCAGAGTAAAATAAATTCCCTGATGTGGTTCATCAACTTCTGAGAAAGTTTTTTTTAAAAATGTTACTGATAGATCAAGAACGTCTTTGTCAGTAATAGCTGAAAAAATTGTTTTATTATGACGCATTCCTCCGCTGGTTAATGATCTAAATCCTGCAAAAATAGGAATAGTTTCGCTGATAAGCTGAATAGAATCGGTGCTTTCTAAAACAGTAGCTCCTGTTATTCCAATATCAAGCCAGCCGGTTATTATATCATTTAACAGTTCATCATTGTTTACTACAGCAACTAATAAATACATTAGTATTCCTAATGAAAGGGCAAAGAAGTTTCAATTTTTTTTATTTTTTGCAATAACAGGTCAGGAACTTTAGTCTCTCTAATAGAATCTATAAATTTCTGATTTTTACAAAGCCTTGATAAGCCTGCAAGTATTTGTAAATGAAGATTTTTTTGTTTTTTAGGTACAGTTATGGCAAAAACAATATCTACAGGTAGATTATCTATGGCATTAAAATTAATTTTTTCAGAAAGAGATACAAGAATTATTCCTGCAGATTTAAGCTTGCTGCTTGCACAATGAGGAAAACAAATACCATTGCCTACTCCTGTACTCATTATTTTTTCTCTTGCTATAAAGCCTTTATAAAGATCTTCAGGATCGTATGAGATACCATTTGCATAAAATTTATCAGTAATAAATTGCAGCACTGCATTTTTATCCTTAAGAGGGATATTTAAAAAAATATTACTGACAGGAAGATAATTTATAATTTTCATAATATTTTATTTTAATATAATATAGTAAATTAAGATAAAACTAAAATCTTGTCTGCACAGGTTGTAACGCAATGAAAATTTTTTCGCTTGTTGATCTAATAGTTATGACTTACATATTCAGGACCTGCAATCAAGAGATTATTCGGAATAACAGTTTGAATTATCTCCATTTTGCTTCCAAACATTATCTCTTTTATTAAACCGTGTCCATATGCACCTAAAATAACAAGAGCATCATGGGGAATAGAATATAAGTTTTCTTCAAAAGATCCTTTATCAAAAATATTCCATTTTATTTCAAGAGAATCGAACTCTTTTTTAAGATTTTCTTTCTCTATTATATTTTCCATGTCATGCTTTGAAATTTTTTCAATTTTTGTGAAAATTTCAATAGGCATTTTAGTTTTTCTGGCAAAATAAAACCCTAATTTTAAAGCATTAACAGCATTTTTAGAACCGCCAAAAAAAACAGCTATTTTTTTCCATGGTTTATATACAGGGCTTGTAATTAATACTGGGAAATGTGCTGAATTGACAATTTTTCTTACACGGGGTCCTATGTATCCTAATCCTATTTTAGAAGATAGATCGCTTATACTTCTTGGGCAGCACATAAAATTAAAATTTATTGGAATATCAGGAAGAGTTGAAGCTGTGAAATCTTTTGGTTCTATAAAACCTGGCGTAAGTCCAAAACTCTCAACAATTTCTGTCGCATGTTTTTGTGCAGTCTCAGGAAACAAGAGATAGGAATCATCAAGATCAACCTGTGCAATGCTGTTTTCAAAATACATTAAAAATTTTGTTGAAACAGGAAGATAGATAACAGGAAGTGCATCAATTTTTTGGCAAAAATAGGAAGATTGAAGTAATGTTTCTCTTCCGAGTGGTGTGTTCCTGAAAATATGGAGCAGCTTTACAGCCATTTATGGTTCCTTTATTTAGTAGATTGAATCATTAATTCAGTCCTGTATTTATTTAAAATTGTAGCTTTTGAAATCATCCCGACAAATTTTTTATTGGAAATAACAGGTAAGGAAAATAATTCTTGAGAATCCATTAATTTTAATACAGTAGATAAATCATCTTCTAAAGAGATTGTATCTATGTCTGTTTCTGTGTTCATTATTTGTTCCAATAAAATTGCATCATAAACCATATCATTAAAAATGTAAGGTTTAACATTATCTAAATTAATCATACCAAGAAAAAATCCTGTTTTATGATCTTCAACAGGAAAATGATTTCTTTTAGACTTTTGGATAATAGTTATAAAATCTCTTAAAATCATATTGTTTTTAACACGAAGGCAGTCTGTTTCAATAACCTCTACAATGGATAAATCAGCCAAAACTCTTGCATCTGTACCTGGTCTTAAAAGCTGGCCATTTTTTATTAAATCTTTTAAATAAAAAGAGGCAGGCTCAAAAAAGCAGCAAAGAGTAGATGAGATAGAAGAAACTATAATTAATGGAAGGATAACTTCATATCCTCCGGTTATTTCCACAATTAGAAAAATACCTGTTAATGGTGCCTGGAGCATTCCGCTTATAACTCCTGCCATTCCAAGTAGTCCAAAACATCCTTCGTTCATCCAGGAAACATCAGGCCAGAGCATGTGAATTATCCTGCAAAAACTTATTCCTGTGAGGCTTCCAATTACAAGTCCTGGTGCAAAGATACCTCCTGAGCCACCCCAGCCTAAAGTAAAAGAGGTTGCTATAATTTTTGCAAAAACAGCTATAAAGGCAATCAAAATACCGGTTGAAAAAGTTCCGTTTATCATGTCCTGAATAAAGTGGTATCCTTCTCCAAGAACAACAGGCATAAAAAACCCCATAATACCTACAACACAGCCACCAATACCAGCTCTTACCCATAAAGGAGCTTTTATTTTATTTGAAATGGAGTGCATTTGTCTTAAAAGTCTTGTTAAGATAATTGAAACAATTGCAGTAATCAGGGCAAGTTCAATACATATAAGGGTATCATGCAGGCCAATATTAAAAGAGGCATGCTCGAAAGCTATTTGATTTCCGTTTAAAATACGGCTTATCTCTGTTCCTGCAACAGATGCAATGGCTATGGGGATAATATTTACAGTAGACCATTCGCCTAAAATAACTTCCATTGTAAATACCATTCCTGCAATAGGAGCGTTAAATATAGATGAAATGGCTCCTGCTGCTCCGCAGCCTACAAGAGTTATTCGTTGCCTGTCGTTTAGGGAAAAAAAGCTCGCAATATTAGAGCCAATAGCTGCACCACTCATTACAACAGGAGCCTCAGGCCCTGCTGAGCCTCCACTTCCAATAGTTAGGCAACTCGATATAAGTCTTGAAAAACTGGACCTGAAACGAATAAGTCCTCCCCTGCGGGAAACACTGTAAATTACTTCAGGAACACCATGCCCTGCACCTTCTTTAAGGATTTTATCTAAGAAAACAGATGATAAAAGAGCACCAATGCCTGGTAGAATAAATGCCCACCACAGATGTCTGTAATGGTGAAGCATATCAAGGATAGCTATCAGGCTGCGATTTAGGGCTATTGCTGCAAGTCCGCTTGAAATTCCAACAATAGCACCAATTAATATTAGTAGAAGCCTATCATCAAATTTAAAAAATGACCATTTTGCAGGATTATATATCTTTTTCAATGGTTCTAATCTTTTCAAAGAAAGCTTTTTTTGCAGGAATAGCTTTTAAAAAATTAACAAATGAATCATCACGAAGACAAAAAGCAAGTTTTGAAAGAAAGAAAAGGTGGTCTTTAGTATTAGGACTTAGCAAAACAAACAAAACAAATACTTTTTTGTTGTCAATAGCATTAAAATCTATTCTGTTTTTCAAAAAGCATGTAGTTATTACAGTACAATCATGTTTTTTTAACAAAACCAGAGCTCTGGGATGGGGAATAGCAACTCCTTTTCCTATTCCTGTTGAAGTAAGTATTTCTCTTTCGATTAGCTTAGCTGTTAGTTCGCTTTTTTCTATATTATCTATATATGGTATTTTATATACAGCAGATTTTAATACCTCATTTATGTTTTCCCCATCAATATCATACAGGATTCCTCCGCGCTTTAATGCACATAGAAGAGTTTCCTTTTCTAAGGTACAGCTTTCTTTTTTAATCTCTTTTGATAAGCTAAATGAAAGATTATGTTTTTTTGCCCACTTTTCTATAACTATTTTATCATATATATAAAACGAGCCTTTTTTATATATGGGGATTCTACCCTGTTGAATCCATCTTGAAATTGTAGTTTCAGGTAGATTTAAACTTATTGCAACATCTTTTAGTGTAAATTTCATAAAATTTTATTATTTAATTTTATTATTTAATTTTATTATTTAATTTTA
>DAOWNP010000131.1 GCA_030642545.1 Desulfobacteraceae bacterium
GAAATGGCTGCTGATCCAATAAATCTACCTATATTATTAGGTTTAAACTTTGATGAATTAAGCATGAGTCCACAGTCAATTCCTATTATTAAAAACTATATTACCCAATTATCTGTTAAAAAGGCAAAAAGACTCATTGATAAAGTTTTACAAAAGAAAACAAGTGAAGATATAAAAGAGCTTATCATGAAAGAATACGGTAATCTTTTAACTACTAACGGTATTTTTAATGATTAATCTTTTAAAGCTATAAGGAATGTAGAAGTTATTTCATCCGCGTTCCTAATCTTTACTTTATCTATAATATCGGAGAGCAGTGTTCCATGAAAGATGAGCATAAAAAAATATTATCTGTAAATAAAAAAGCATACCACAATTATTTTATTGAAGAAAAATTTGAAGCTGGTATTGTTTTGCGTGGTACAGAAGTAAAATCATTAAGAGAGAGTAAAGTTAACCTCAAAGACTCATATGCCAGAATACAAAACGGAGAAGTGTTTATATGCCAAATGCATATAAGTCCTTACTCTTTTGCTTATTATGGAAATCATGAAGCACTTAGGGTTAGAAAACTTCTTCTGCATAAACATGAAATAAAAAGATTGTATGGCAAAGTTAATGAAAAAGGATTTTCTCTTATCCCTTTAAGCATTTATTTTATAAATGGGAAAGTAAAAATAGCTATTGCAATTGCCAAAGGAAAACATAAATATGACAAACGAGAATCTATAAAAAAACGGGATGCAAAAAGAGAGTTAGATAGAGAAAGAAAAAATTATTAAATCAATATTGACAAAAAAAATAAAAATGTTATTTTAATCTTAAGTATATAAGATACTAAAAATATTGGGGGGCGAAACGGCTTCGACGGGGATATAGAAGCTGCGGCTGCATATCGAGTTTCTCCGTTGCCTCGTAAAACAGCGGTAAATATATAATCGCAGATGATTATAACTACGCTTTAGCCGCTTAGGCTAACGTTCTACCGGATTTTTCCTGCGAATCCGGCAAGGGCGTCGATTAGCAGGATAGCCTAATCTAAATGCCTGATTCAGATTAAGCGAATTTTTATCAGGATAGCTTTTTTAAACCTTTTGACTGAATTAGGTTAAAAAAAGCGAAACTTAAAATTCAGACTAAGTATGTAGATGTCGTTGTGGAATATTTTCGGACGCGGGTTCAACTCCCGCCGCCTCCACCAATATTTTTTTAATAATTATTTCAATAGTCTGTCTATACACATAAGGTGAATCCAAAAATCGGTAATGGGTCAAACAAAACACTGATTTATCCAATTTTTATGTATTTGAAAAAGAAAATGCCATTTTTTTTTAATTAGCAACAATTCCGACATATCCCACAAAACTATCCCCAGGGCTTTTCTCATAACTGGAAGAGTAGGCAATTTTTTCAGTTTTACGTGCACCCATTTTTCCTAAAGCAGCAATAGTAGCTGCAGCTGCACCAGAACAGCACGCATTACTGTTTTTTTTAGCCTGGTTTAAAACCTCTTTTGAATCCATAGCAAGCATAGATTTTATAATTGCTGCATCATTTTCGTATTTTACCCATTTATAGGCATTTGCTCCCAGTCCTTTTGGAGTAAAACCAAAATTTTCTCCATAGTGGGTAAGATCTGTCGAACCTATTACTTTGATATTTATCCCGAGTTTTTTTGATATATCTGCAATTGCATTGCCGATTTCAATTGATTCAGCATCTGGAGGAACTCCTATGGGTAAAATAGAAGCATTCTTAAAAAAATATTTAATAAATGGAAGCTGAAGCTCTATTGTATTATCCATTGAACAATTTGAAGAGTTCGCAGCAACAAATGAAAATTTATCTGTTAAAGCTTTTGCAAAACCAGCATGTATAGCTAAATTTCCAAATGGTGTTTCCCATTCTCCACTGGTAATGATATAATGTGATGAACCCATACTTAAATGCATACCAAATATTACAATTACATCTGGAGAATTTTCGTCTTTTAAAAGATTAATAACATTACATGCAATCTGTCCTGAGTAATACCACCCCGCATGGGGAACAATACCACCTATATATTTTTTACCCGATGCTTTAATATAATTTGAAGATAATATATAATGGTTAATCTCTTTTTTACATTCATTTAAATTATCAGGATACCAGCTTCCAGCATAAACAGATTTTATAATGTTCATGAAATATCGTCTCCTATATAAAATATAAACTAAAAAGCATGGACAAAATAACAAAGAAAACAGTGTATTGTAATATACAAACCAGTAGTGTCTGGTTAGAATTTTGCATGAGGGAAGTTTATTTGTTTTTGTAGCGTATTGAATAAATCTTGTAGAATTCACTTAGTGCAGCGTAGCCAAAAAATTGCGATTGTTTGAGCGAGGCACGAGCGAGTTTCGCAATTTTGGTGAAACAAACTTAAAAATTCAAGAAATTTATTCTAAAATAGCGGAAAAAACAATTAAACTTTCTGTATTTTGTCTATTTTGTTTTTTTCATTATCCGTGTTATGTGAATATGCAAAATAGAATATTTTATACGGTAATAATTGAATCATCACTACCATACTCATTGCCAATATAGTTGTCAGCATTGTAATCATTAACCCATATATCATCATCCAGCACATAGCGGAAACGATAGCTATTCCCTGTTTCTACAGAAACAGTTACTGAGAAACTGCCACCTTTAAGACGCTTCATGGGACAGGCTTTAATATTCCAGTCGTTGAAATCACCCACAAGTGCAGCAGTTTTATGATTTTTTTCATTGGGATGCTTAAAGGTAACTCTGCAAATCCTGCCTTTTTTTGTGTAATTTTTTTTTATCATGCAATCCTCCCTTTGTTTTGATTTTTGTTTATTCACACTAAATTGCCAAATAGTTATGCTATACATTTCATTTGTTCTGTTTTTTTTAAACCTGAATAAGGAACGTGAACAAAGGACATTTTGATCTCCATAAACAATTATATTGTCCCTCTTTTACTAAAAACTATTGACAGTGTGTATCACGCTTTCAAAAAAGACACATATGATTATGTAGTTATCTTGTTCCTTTCTAACAAAGGTATTAGGAGAACTTACCAAAAAAGAATATGGGCATATTCTTTTCTTTCATGTCCCTTACACCTTCAATGATTTTCTTAAATATGCCTGCTGGTTGTGGATAATAAAGAATAGAATCTATTAAGAAATTTAAATCCAGCATATAAACCAGTTAATATCAGAATTTACTGTAAAAGCAACTTAATTACTTCACAATATTCTTAACTCCTGAAGTTATAAGTAAACTCCAGTATTTTATTATTAATATAATAGGAATTTTTGAATTTTTAAGTTTGTAAATTTATAATTTAAAGTATAGTATATTTTTTTAGCAATCAACATGCCAGTAATTTTTTTGTGGGTTTGCAAGTTTATACCTGAAATTATTGGATATTTTGACCTCATAAGAATTTCTGATAAAATTAATTGGTATAAGCACAGTACGAGCAAAAACAAGTTAAGTTTTTATAATTTTAAAACAAAATAATTTTAAAGGGATAGGTTATTAAATAATCTATAAATACAAAATAATTTGTTTATTCGATTTAAATATATTGCTTGTACTATATTTTTTTTTATATGTGTTGTTTTTCTGTTTGCAGGTGGAAAAAATATAGGTAATATCAGATCTGTAGCATATGCATGGAATTTAGGACATGTAGTTCTTTATCTTTTGGCAGGTTTTTTACTTACAGGAACTATAAAGCAGACAAATAAGATTCCCTTTCCCAAACAGGTAGTACTGTTTTCGTTAGTATCAGTTGTATCAGGTTTAATTATTGAAATCATTCAATTGCATACAGGAAGAGAGTTTAGTCTAAAAGATGTTTTATGGGATTTCTTTGGTATGTTAACCTTTTTAGTTTTTTTTAGTACATCAGCCCAAAACATAAAAAAAACATATCTCAGGCTTTTTCAACTTTCTGTATTAATAATATTATCTGTAATTATCATTCCTTTAGGAATTCTGATTATAGATGAAGCAGCAGCAAAACAACAGTTTCCTGTTCTATCTGATTTTGAAACATGGTTTGAAAACAAAAGATGGATTAGTACCAATAAACTTGAAATTTGTGATAATCCTGTAGTCTTTGATAATAAATCCCTGAAAGTTACACTTTCTCCAGGCAGATACTCAGGTCTTTCTCTTAATCATTTTCCACAAAAATGGACAGGATATAATTTTTTAAAAATAAGTATTTTTAACTCATATGAAAAAAAAATAAAAATCTACTGTGGAATAAAAGATAAAATCCATGATAACAGCGGATATAATTATAACGACAGGTATAATGGAAAATTTATTTTAAATCATGGATGGAATCAGATAGAAATAGACCTGAATAAAGTATTAAAAGCTCCTTTAAAAAGAGATATGGATTTAAATAAAATAACTTCCGTATTTCTTTTTATGGCTTATCTTAAAAAACCCATGATTATTTATATTGATGATGTAAAGCTCACAAAATAGAGCCTGAAGGAGTGCCAGTATAGCAGCACTTTTCTATCATTGGAGAACTATTTTGTCTGAGAATGAGAATGGTTATAGTTCCGTAAGCTTATCAATGGAATGTCGACTGTTTACAAGTACGTCAACCATTAACAATAGTTACTTTTTTTTAACACCGCCCATAGTCCTGCTTGTAACACTGGGAAGATAAATGTCATTATAAATCCTGACAGCTTCATACCCGGGTATTCCGTCAACCGGTGTACGGTTTTCCGGAGCATCAGCATTGATAACCTGCGCCTGGAAAAGAGCATTATAAGATTTACCGTAGTCTTTGTCTTTGGAACAGTGAGGAGAACTTATACAGCCTGCAACAATGGTTAGTAGGAATATTAGAGATATAATTAAAATATATTTTTTAAGCATATTATGATCCTTTATATAAATGCGAATTTAATCGTTGTTATTTAATATCTATTTGCCCTGTTTAAATTCAGTATGCAGCTCAACTGATTTTTCATACATTGTATCTGCCTTTTTTCTATCTCCTTTTTTTATGTATAATGCCCCCATATTATAAAAGGCAATATTTAACGGAAAAATATTTTTTAATATTTTAAAAGCTTTTTCATCTTCTTCAGTCATTATATAAACCAGCGCAAGATTGTTTTTTGCTCTAATAAAATCAGGTTTAAGGGCTATGCTTTTTAAAAGAGCAGGCTTTGCTTCTTTGTATTTTTTGCTAATAATTTTAGAAAAACCAAGGTTGTTGTAAAAATCGGCTCTCGCAGGGTTTAATCTTATTGCTTTTTTGTAAAATATCTCGGATTTTTTTCTTCTTCCGGTCATATCATAAATTAGGCCAAGACCATTATAAGCCGGTGCATAATCCGGATTTACAACTATTACCTTATGAAAATTTTTTTCAGCCTTTGAATATTTTTTATTTCCTTTGTTACATTTACCCATTAGGAAATATATTTCAGCTTCATTTTTTTTGTTTTTTTTTACTTTTTTAAGCTGTATAAGCGCAACATCATAAAATTTTTTTTTTATAAGCTCTTTTGAAAGTTTTAAGTAATCAGGTTTTAAATCTTTATCAGATACATAACTGTTTTCAGGCTCAATTTTTTTTTTATAACTGTTGTTTAACCCGTTATCAGCTTTTTTTTGAGCGCCTATACAACCAATGGGGGCTATAAAAAAAAGAGCTGCCATAAAATATTTTATAAAGTTATTTTGCAAAATTTTTATCTTCACTTCTCTAATTCATCCTTTCAAAAAGATTAACTATGGCAGGTCCAAGAAAAACAAGTATTAAAGCAGGAAGTATTAAAAGTATAGTGGGAAATGCAAGTTTTGCGGAAATTTTTGCACCTCTTTCTTCAGCAAGCTGTTTTCTTTCTGTACGGAGTGAATCTGAATATATCCTTATTGCTTCTGCTATATCCGTTCCAAAATGAACTGACTGAATAAGTACGTTGACTACATTTATCAGATTCTTTTCCCCGTTTCTGTCAGCAAGATTTTTCAGAACCTGCGTTCTCGGAAGTCCTCCTTTAATTTCAAGGAAATACCTGCCGAACTCTTTTGACAAAACCGGTGCAACAGAGGAAAGCTCTCCACTGACTCTGTATAAAGCCATGTCAAAACTTAAACCTGCTTCCATACAGATAAGCAGCAGATCAAGGGTATCCGGAAGTTCTTTAAATATCTGCCTGTGCCTCTGTGTAACTTTATGTTTAAGAAGAAGCCCTGGAAGATAATATCCCATGGCAACAGGGAAGAAAACAAATATTATACTTCTTCCTGTGATATTGCCCGATAAAACCAGTAAAAAAATATAAAGAAAACCTGATAGAAATACCAGAGCCATTTTTATTCCAAAAAATATTACAACAGCATTTTTTGATCTGAAACCGGCATATCCTAAAATCTGTTTCAGGTCCTTTGTTTCAGCCTCATTTTTTGGTTTTGCCAAAGCACCTAAGGATATCAATGAGTTTTTTAAGTTGGCTTTCATCCGCTTTTTTTCATATTTTTCTGCTTTTTTACTTGACGCAAACAGCCTATTCATGACTACAGAGCGTTTATGCTTTTCCTCAAGATAATAATAAAGAATCATGAAAGAACCTGAAAACAAAAGAAAAGTAATGGTTTCGACTGCAATATATAGTGGTTTCATATTAGTACCTTACTCCTGAAATTCTGTCATAAAAAAGAAGAAAATCGTTATATGGTATCAGTTATCAGTTGACAGTTGTCAGTTGTCAGTAAAAGCATATCTATACCAATATAAATTTGTGTTCTTAATTCTTCACAAGAACCTTTTGAATATTGCAGCAACCTGGCAAAATCTTTAATATCTTGAAAATGTTTATACAAATCTGCACATAATCGTGAAAACCTCTTCCATA
>DAOWNP010000075.1 GCA_030642545.1 Desulfobacteraceae bacterium
AACAACTTCACCGGCAAATTCTGGTTTTATTTCCATGAAATCCTGGCTGTCGACAATAGAATAAATAACATGCCGAACATCAAAAGATTTATTGGGAGTAGCCGGAACAAGATCATGAAGCTCTGTACATAACCTGTTTGGGTCATCACTACTTTGATAAACAGGAGGCTTTTCATCACAATTTAGAGGTAAAAAACTGATAAGCCTTCTAATATTTGCCAGCAGCTCCTTTTCATCCGGGGTCCTGATATCACATGTTCCTGTAATCTGAGAATGAACAACAGAGCCGCCAAGCTCCTCATTTGTAATATCTTCACCAGTTACCATCTTTACAACCATAGGACCTGTTATAAACATATGGCTTGTTTTATCGACCATAAAAATAAAATCATTCAAAGCCGGAGAATAAACAGATATTCCAGCACAGGTTCCAAGTATTCCAGAAATTTGGGGAATTAAACCGGATCCTATTGTATTTGGCATAAAAAGAGCACCACCATGTTTATCTGAAATATGTGAAAAAGGAGCTCTTTTTGCCTGATCCATTAAATCCATTTCAGTTGCATTGGGAAGTCTTGCACCTGGTGAATCATGCAGGCCTATTAGCGGAACTCTCATTTCAACTGCTTTTTCAATGGCTTTATACATTTTTATTCCATGCTCAAGACCAACAGACCCACCCCTTACAGTTGCATCCTGAGAATATACAAAAACCTTTCGCCCATCTATTTTAGCACTACCGCAGATAAGACCATCTGCCGAAAGATCATTTGCATGACCTGCTATTGGATTTAATTCAACTAAGCTACCTGGATCAATAAGAAGATCAAGACGCTCCCTTGCTGTCAGCTTCCCTTTTGCATGTTGTTTATCTATTTTTACCTGGCCGCCGCCTAATTTACCTTTTTCAATAACTCCATCTAATTGTGCAAGCCTTTTTTCCAACAATGGATCCATTTCTACCCCTTTATAATATATTTATTTAATTAATTAATTAAAATTTAAACCTGGACTCTTTTTTTTGCACTTTCTTCAGCGTCTTCTATGGAATCATAACCTAAACTCGTTACCATACTCTCATAAACTTTTTTTGTCATATTTCCACCTCTATCCAAACACTCTTTAATATCCTGATGAAGGTTTGCCAACGTAAGATCAGAATACGTTTCAAGCTCTCCTTTCAGATAAGTCAAAAACGAAGTATCAGAACAATTCCTCTCTTCATCTGTAATTGGTCTTCCTTTATTAATAAAGTAGGGATACATTTTTTTCAACTCATTTTGCCAGTCAAGCTGAATTTGAGCTATTTTATCAATAGTTTCAATTACAGATTTTATTTCATGAAGACATGGTACAAGATTATCCATGCGGGCATATTTTAAAGTCATAAGGTTTCTGCCACTATTTTTTGCATTTTCAAGATCATTGCAATATGAAGCAACAGTTTCAATTGACCAACTCTCAAACTGAGATCCACGCATAATTTCAAACTCTTCAAAATTATCCTGACAAGCTGCTCTTGCATTGGATTTAACATCCTGAAACATTTCAAATTCACGTTTTAAAACTTCCTTTATCAACTCTTTTTTTGGATCCATTCAATCTCCTGTAACAACAAATGTAAGAACAAATTTGAACAATTAATTTTATTATTTTTCATCTTTTTCATCTTTTTCATCTTTTTCATCTTTTTCATCAAATTCAAACACTTTTCCGTATTTTTCCTTTAATTCTGATTTTTTTACCTTCATAGTTGCTGTAAGAGGTAATTCTGTCATAATTTTAATATGGGCAGGATGTTTATATTTTGCAATTTTATTTGATAAAAATTCTTTAACCTCTTTTAAGGTTATTTTTTTGTCTTTAACAGGCACAATAAAAGCCATGCCTACTTCACCCCATTTTTCATCAATCACACCTATTATAGAGACTAATGAAATTTTCTTATGCCCTAAAAGAACTTTCTCTATTTCAGCAGGATAAACATTTTCCCCGCCGCTTCTATACATATCTTTTGCCCTGTCAACTATATAAAAATAACCTTCTTCATCCATATACCCCAAATCACCAGTAAACAAGACTCCATCTACTAAAGCATTTTTTGTCTGCTCCGGCAGATTCCAATACTTACTCATTACAGTCGGGCCTTGTGCAACTATTTCACCAACTTCCCCGGGTAGTAAACGTTTACCACTGCTATCCTGAATCCAGATATCTGTAAAAAAACCTGGTTTACCAATTGACCCCATCTTCCTGTGAATATCTTCTTTTGGAAGAACCATCATGGCTGAATTTTCTGTCTGACCAAATCCCTGCTGCATATAAAGTCCACGCTTGGCAAGCTCATCAAACAACGAAGGAGGAGTTCTTTCTCCTCCTCCTATAACCGTTTTTACACTGCTTATATCAATTTTATCTAATTTACCTGAATCAAGAATCATTTTCCACATAGTGGTTAAAGCAAAAATCACTGTCCCTTTATAACGTTCTATATCTTCTGCAAACTGATCCGGATCAAACCAGCTCCGCATAACCATAACTATTCCACCCATAATTGACGGAGTTGCAATAATAAAAAGACCTCCTGAATGAAAAAGAGGCATTTGAGCTATTAGTACATCTCCTTCTCTTGCTCCTGTATAAAAACCAACCTGAAAATTTTTAAAAAAAGTCTGTTCATGTGATAAAACAGCTCCTTTAGGATTACCTGTAACTCCGGATGTATACACTATTGCAATAGGATCATCCATTAAAACCGGATTAACAGATAGAGGCTCGTCAGAAGACATTTTTTCAGTTATTTTAGTATAACCATCAGCCCAGGAAGGACAATCCGGCAGATTCGGATTATTACTCTTTAAAAAAATAAACTTATCTTCTTCAACTTTAATATGAGTTCGTATCAAATCAACAGAACCGAGGAAAGAATCATGAAACACAACTAATCTTGCTTCACAATCATTTAGTTGATATTGAAGCTCAGGTCCTACAAGACGCCAGTTTAAAGGAACAAAAATCAGACCGAGTTTTGCAGCAGCAAAATATATCTCTAAAAATTCAACACAATTAAGTAATACAACACAAATACGATCGCCTTTTTTTAATCCTTTCTTTTGCAACATGTGAGCACATCTGTTAACACCAAAATTTAGCTCTTTATAAGTTACAGTTTTATCATCAAAAATAAGTGCCGTTCTATTTGGCGTATTTAATGACCTTTTATAAATAATTTTCCCTATTCCCCATGGTATTGACATATTTATTTCCTTTTCAAATAGATTTTTCCCTTACCTTTTCAATTAATTTTGGAATTACCTCTCCTGCTTTGCCCTGTATAAATATATCCGCCTGTTTTGTTAATGCTGATTCTTCCATATTGATCTCAATTATATAAGCACCTCCAGATTTTGCATGCTGCGGCAAAGAAGCAGCAGGATAAACCACACCTGATGTCCCAACAATCATCATAAACTTACATGATTTAGCTTCTTTAACAGCTTCTAAAATATCTGGAACGGGTTCTCCAAAACTCACAAAATCAGGTCTCATTACCCCTTTACATGAACATTTTGGCAAAACATCAAATATAGATTCAAAAGAGTATTTTGTAAGATGATCAACTATCTTGTTCCCCATCTTATAAAACTGCTGTTTTGAAAGAGAGGTTTTTTTAGAACAGTTCATACATTTTAATCTGAAAATATTACCATGGAGTTCATAAATATTACTACTACCGGCATCATAATGCAAACCATCAATATTTTGTGTTATTACAGAGTTTATAAAACCTTCTTTTTCCAATTCAGCAATACCAACATGCCCTGGATTTGGTTTTCCATGGTATAGTGATTCAAAAAAACCGGACAAAATATCAGGTGCATCATCAGGATAATTTGCAAGCACAGTTAAAATACCACCGGTCGAGCCTTCTTTATATTTATCCCAAAGCCCCCCTTTATCGCGGTAAGTCGCAATCCCGCTCTCCGATGAGATCCCTGAACCTGTTAAAACAACTCCATTCCCCATTTTTTTTATAAAAGATGCAGCACTATTTACCAGTTTATCCATATTATCTATTTCCCTGTAAATACCGGCTTTCTTTTTTCAATAAAGGAGAGTTGACCTTCTTTTATATCCTCACTTGTAAAACTGGCATCTATCAGTTTTTGGATTTCATCTAAATCTGTTTTACTAAATCGAATAGTATTTACAAGTTTATTTAAAATAAATTTAGTCCCTTTAAGAGATAATGGAGCATTTAAAGAAATCTTCTCTGCCATTTCATATGTATATTCTTCAATTTTATCATCAGCTATTATATGATGTAAAACTCCAAGATCATTTACTTCAGGCACCATATAAGTTTTTGCTGTAAAAAAAAGCTCCCTTGTTGCAGCCGAACCAATTGCATCAACAAACTGTTTTATACCTTCTGCATGATAAATCAGACCTAATTTAGCAGGAGGCATGCCAATCTTAACATTTTCAGATCCTATCCTGATATCACAACAAATTGCCATATTCAATCCAGCACCAAAAGCATACCCTTTTATCATGGCAATCGTAGGAAAAGGAAAATCCTTTACACTATCCATAGCCAAAGACAGCGGATTATGATTTCTCAAAATCTCTTCCATTTCAGGAGAAGGATTCGTAGGAATAGCAAGAATATCATAGCCTGATGAAAACGCCTGATCTTCATTACCCCTTAAAATAACCACTCTAACACTTCCTTCTTTTGCCCATTTTTCAAGTGCTAAATGAATTTCTACCAAAAGTTCAGGCGACAAAGCATTTCTTCTTTCAGGACGGTTAAAAGATAAAATCCCAATATTATCTTTAACTTCAGCTATTAATACATGCTTATCCATTTATAATATCTCCAATATATTTTCTATTGTATTTTTAACAAAATAATATTTAAGTTTTATGCGAATTCCTATTTCTGTTTTTGGGCTTAGTTTTAATTTCGGATATACATTTACGATTTGACATATTATGACCAATGTTATGATCAACCCCATGCTTTTTTTTAATAGATACAATACTTACATTATAAACTATTGTTTTTCCAGCAAAAGGATGATTGCTGTCAAGATATACCCAGTCTCCTATAAAACCACTTATAACATATTTCTGAAACTGACCAAATTTATCAAGCCTTACAAAGGATTTACCTTTTACAAACTCTACAGCAGGCAATGTATTTTTCTTAACCTTTATGATAAGATCTTTTTTTCTTTCACCAAAAGCCTTTTCAGGAAAAACTACCACGCTCTTTTTATCACCTGTCACAAACCCTTTTATACCTTCTTCCAGGCCAGGGGGTAACTTCCCTTCCCCATACGTTATATTAACAGGCGTTTTTGTATAAATATCGTCAAGTATTTTACCAAATGAGTCACAAATAGTATAATTTAAAATAACAGTTGTATTTTTCTCAATTTTTCCCGCCATTTTTTTCACTTTTTACACTATGAAGAATAAAATCATACAAATCTTTTCATACTATTCTAACAAAATACCAATGAAAAAAAATTTCCATTGGTATAAAATAGATAAATAAAATTAATCAGGTAAAAATCTACAGCCTATATTCCCTGGCCCATATCAAGAATAGGCCGTGCTTCAACAATTTCAAATTTAACAAGATGTTTTAACATCTCTGCAGCATCACCTATTTTTTCCTTAAGTTTAGCTTTTACAGATTCAAATTCTTCTCCATCATCAGCTGTTTCATTAACTTTCAAATACAGGCGGCATCCCTGCACTCCCATACCTGAAGTTCCTCCAATAGTAACAATACAGGCCGCGCTATGATTTACTGAAACATTAGCATATGTTCTATTATCTCCAAGCATCATGAGCATATTTGAATCATCCACAACCTGCATTGACCCAAACATTGCGATATTAACAGCTCCTGATTTATCTGCTGTAGCAAGCACAACTGATCTTGACTCATTTTCCAATATTTTTTTAACTTCATCACTAATTTGCATAACATCTCCTTATAATTTATAAAAATAAAAAGTTTTTACAGCAAAAAAAGTTTTTCACAGTTTTTTGAGATTTACTTCTCTAATAATTCAACAGGCTGCCTGCGGAATAAAAATTTCTTCTGTGTTCAAGGCAGAAAATCAATATCTTTTCAAATAACTTCAAAATCACAAAAATTTCAGTAGTGTCCGGTTAGGAAATTGCGAGAAACAAAATAAGCAAAATAGACAAAATACGGAAAATTCTAACCGGACACTACTGCAAAAAATTAAGTTAAAATACAAAAAAGACAGGCATCTTAATATATTAAGATGCAGATTCTTTAACCTCTGATTTTATCTTGTTGTAATAATCATCTTCCCAGTTTTTTGATTTAATACCATAAAGGAATGTCCATTTAAAAAGATGTTCCAATGCTTTAGGAAGCTGACCATAGCTGTCAATAAACTGAATAGATTTACCATACTGTTTAAGCATCTCTTTTTTATCTTTATATCCACAACCCAGGGTAACAAGATTAACTTTTTCCCTATGACAATAATCAATACCACATTGGACATCACAACCAAAATTTGATTCACCGTCTGTTACATGAATTAAAATATTACGGCTGGCCTCTTTAGGCTTAAAATAAGCTGCTGCAATTATAGCCTGACCTGATGCTGTTTGTCCGCTTGGAGGAACAGAAAGAAGTTTGCCTCCACTTATCAGTTTTGATATCATGCAAACCCTGTCCATTTCAAAATAGGCATAAGCCTGTAATCTGATCTGGCTTCCACGAAGTGCCAAATAAATATTACCTATGGTATTTTCAACCATTCTCCATTTATTCCCCTGCATAGAACCACTGGCATCCATAAGCAGAGTAACACTCCAATTCATATCAGGCAGGTTATCAATCTGTTTAAAACATCTGCCGCTAACAGGTGCTCTGTAGAGTCTTCTCGGATCTACTCTGCCACCTAAAAGACCCCTGTTTATAACTTTTTTCCTTTTGGCATAATTAATAAATATAGATTTTAATCTGGATACAAGTTTTTTATCTATTATCGGATGAGCAGGAATTTTAAAATTCCATCTCGACATTGCCACTACATCTTTATTATCATATCCTACTATATTATAAATAATAGGTGTAATATTAACAGAACCAGCAGCAATATTAGTCTCTATTTCATGAACAAGATTTAATGGAAGAGAACATTTTACTGTCTTCTTTTTTTTAACTGACTCTTTTTCCTCGCTACCTTCTATAGAAGAAGGATACCATAAAAGCTGTTTGTTTAAAATTTTAAAGGGCTCTACATGGTCTCTTAATTGCTGCCATATTTCAAAATAAACAGATGCCCGTTTTTTACATTTTTCTGTAACCCCTGCTGTTTTCGAAAAAATCTTTTCTTCAAGCAAGCTATTAAGCCGGTTTAAAATTGACAGTGGCTTTTCATATAAAACAGGAAGCTTCTTATAAGATTTATAATCTTTCCCAAAAAATCTGAATATATGAATAATTTCATCAAGTGTAAGTAAATTTGACGGAAAAACAGGTTTTGCTCTGGCAAAAGGTCCATCTTTCGCAATTTTAACATATTCACCAAAAACTGTTTTATCTGCCATCATATCTACATATAAATCTTCTCCTGCATAAACTACTTTTTGAAAAGCTATCCTTTCTAACCCACCCATCTTTTTAAATTCAGGCTCAAGAGTCCTCCATACATGCTCACTCCACTCAACCCTGTGTATGGACTCATGCACAATAAACCCTACAGCATTATCCACCTTATAAAAAGGTATAGGATATTTCCCCATAACAAGAGACGGATCTATAATAACAGATGAATTACCACCTGCAGACATTCCAATATATTCTATAATACCAACATTTTGCCCAATATACCCTGAAACCTTACGAAGTGCCTTCAGCAAATTTGCAAGGGATGATGCCTCAGAAGATGATCTGTTTTTATGCCAGAACTCAGACAACCCTGCATTATAATTTAAAGGTTCATAATTTTTCTCTTCTGCCTCCGAAAGAGCAGCTACATCCAAGGGCTTTATACCAGTACCGGTAAAACAAGCAGCAGCATCTTCAGCACTCTTAATATAATCTGTACTCTTTTCCATTATCTGCTCCTTTAATTCTCATCTCTACATGAAGTGATAAAAGAACTGATTCTAAAATATCATTGCTTAGTTGAAGGCTATTTGTAAAAGCTTCTTTAACACTTGCTCCGACAGCTACCATCTCTGCTATCATCAAAGTATGACGTGTTGAAATTATCATAGGCTCTTGAGAGTTGTTACGTAATTTATTGGCAATATTGACAATAGTTAAAGCACTTGCTTCATCAATTCTAGCTTTAAGATTTAACACTTTTGTTTCAATATCAGATGGAAGATAATCAAGAAGACTCACATAGAAACGGTCTCTTAATGCTGCATCAAGCATTTCTGTTCCTACAAACTCATCTCCTTCATTTAATGTAGCAAAAAAAACCACATCATCAGCCACTTTAATATGGCCTAATTCATCTGTCCACACAGATCTGTCATCAGATAAAACAGAAAACAGCATATTTAATGCTTTTGGATGCTCAGGACGATTTATCTCTTCTAAATGAATTACACATCCGGGAGTTTGAATCGCCTTTGGGAATAAAAACTGTTGATAAAAAGTTTCACCATCTTTAAGCCTGTGTTCACCAAAAAGCTGACCAGGCTCTGATAAAATTCCTATCTGAAAAGTTGCCAGTGGCCTATTATTTATAGCTGCAAATTGTCTCACCATAGTTGATTTTCCACAACCCTGCTTGCCTGCAACTAAAACATTTATGGGGTGTCGTTTCGCAAGTTTCTTTATTCGATCCAGATTCTCTATCATATTATCAGGTAAAAAAAAACATTCATCATGAACAGGTATCTCTAATTTATCTCCGTCTGCCCCCATAACACTCCTTTCAAAAATCATTTTTTTATAACAAACTACCAGTTATTATTAATAAAATAACTCTTTTTGTCTCTGGATAAGATAAGTTTTTAACTGTGGGATATTCCATCTCATATTTTGAGAGTTAAGTTTTGCTATAATATTTCTAGCTTCTCTTAATTTTTCTTTACTATCACTTTTTTGATACATTGCAAGCCTTTTAGACAGTTCTCTCATTTGAGTCTCTTCATCTTCAAGAGCTTCTGACCTGGAAAAAAGACAATCAGTTCCACACCGTGGACACCTGCGAAGATCTGATTCTCCGCAAGCGGGTCATCCGGTTTTACACAAATATTTAAAATCCTGATATTCTGAGCTGTAACCGCAGCTATCACATTTTAAATCCATATCAATATTTCCTTATTATATTATACTACCAAGACAAATATCATTAATGAATAAAAGATCAAACACAAAAGAGTTGCATAAAAAATATTAAACAAAACCTCAAACGGTTTACACTATAGATTGCCACATAATAAATTTCACAAGGCCAGAGGTCGGAGATAATACTAATCGTATATCTCCGACCGATAACGCAGTGAAATTATTTATGTGACGGTCTTTAGTAAGATCTTGGCAGTTGAAGTCCAAAATTAGC
>DAOWNP010000161.1 GCA_030642545.1 Desulfobacteraceae bacterium
GTCATCTTTGCCCGATCTAAAATCACAAAAACATCAAAAGAGCCAGCTATTCCATCTGTTTTTGAGTTTTCAGATCGAACAAATCTAACTCTAAATCTATGTACCTATTTGTGGAAGTTATTTCAGCCACGTTCCTAAATAGAAATATTTTTTCCATACAATATATTGTATGGAGGTGCTACAAGATATCAGTTATATTGTATGGCAGAGCTTAAAATCTCTGTTTTAGTGTTCTGTTCACATATACTTTTTATGTAACGAAATGTTTAAATAAGTGTCAAGAACAGACTTGACCCCTATTATCCTTATTTACTTGACTTTATAATTGTATTTAAATTAAACTGTGCTTTTTATTCAGGTGCTGTTTTTTAGTATAATAGGGAACCCGGTTAAAATCCGGGACGGGCCCGCCGCTGTAATTGGGGACAAAAGCCGTATTTATCCACTGCAAGCGTGTAAACTTGCGGGAAGGCTCGGTTATTAGTGTGATCCAAAAGTCAGAAGACCTGCCTGAGTAGTTCGCGTATTTTTATGGACATAAAAGTGCGTAAAAAGATCTTGAGGAAAGAAAAGGGATGCCTCGGATTGCGGTTTTTATCGCCCCGGGGGTTTTTTATTGCTCCGGCTCTTAAATTTTATTTTTCTTAGAGAAGGAAAAGTTATGAAAAAAAAGATTACTATTGTTTTACTTCTTGGTTTGTTTAGTTTGCTTGTTTTACCCTCATTTACTTTGGCAGGTGGGCATGGTCATACTCGGGCAGTTAAAAAAGGAATTTTGCTTGTTGCTTTTGGATCAAGTATACCTGAAGCACAGATCTCTTTTAAAAACATTGATAAAAAAACTAAAAAAATATTTAACAACATTCCTGTTCACTGGGCATATACATCATCAATTATTAGAGAAAAACTGGCAAAGCAAGGTACAAATTTAGACTCAGTTGCAACAGCTCTTGCAAAAATGATGGATCAGGGTTTTACCCACGTAGCTGTTCAATCACTTCATACCATAAGAGGTGAAGAGTATGATGATCTCGTGCATACAGCTCATGCATTTAAGAGTATGCCTGAAGGCATTCATATTGTTATTGGTGCGCCTCTCCTTTCCACCCAGGCTGATATGGAAAAAGTAGCTGCAGCTATTATTAACAATATTCCCAGAAAAAGAAAAAAGAAGGAAGCTGTTGTACTGATGGGACATGGTTCTCCACACCCTGCAAATGCTTTTTATGCTGCATTAATGTTTAATCTTCAGAGAAAAGATCCTAATATATTTGTAGGTACTGTTGAAGGTTCTCCTGACATAGAAGATATAAAAGCAATGTTAAAGGAAAAAAGAATAAAAAAAGCATATTTAATGCCTTTTATGTCTGTTGCTGGTGATCATGCAAGAAATGATATGGCAGGAGATGAGGATGATTCATGGAAGTCAGTTCTTACAAAAGCCAGGGTAAAATGCAGTGTTGTTCTCAAAGGTACTGCTGAATACGACAACATGGTAAATATCTGGATGGAGCATTTAAAAGCAGCAATGTCACATTTTAAAAAATAATGTTTAGGGTTCAGGTGAAAAAGTAAAAAAGCATGTGGATAAAATCCACATGCTTTTTTTTTTGATTTTATAGTATTAATCGCCATACACTTTTTATTAAAGTTATAGTTTGATCTTGTTGTTTTCTTAAAGTAAGATTTGCACATATTTTAACATGTACATGCAAAAAAATAACTTTGATCATTGATCAACCTCAAAAAAAATAAAAAAAAAGGCACTCTATGACATTTGATATTTCAATAAAAATTGGTGGAGAAGCCGGTCAGGGAATTCAAACTGTTGGGAATATTCTTACATCTGTATTTCAAAGTGCAGGTTTATATACAATGGCAATAAATGACTTTGAGTCAAGGGTACGTGGAGGGCATAGCTTTTTTCAGATTCGAATCAGCGATAAACCAGTGAATGCCCCAAGCCATAAAATAGATATTCTTATGGCACTTAATCAGCTTACCTGTAAATACCACGAAAAAGAACTTACCAAAGACGGAATAATCTTAAGTGATGCCAGATTTTTCTCGGAAAAAGATAATATCCATTTTATCCCACTCACTGAATTATCAGCTAAAGCCGGAGATAAAATTACTTCCAATACGATTGCTGTTGGAATTATTCTGTCTCTGACCGGAATGCCTGTCCGGTTATTAGAAGATGTTTTAAAGTTTAGCTTTCAAAAAAAAGGCAAAGATATTTTAGAAAAAAATTTTAAAGCGGCTGAACTGGGATATGATTTTGCATCAAAATTTAAATACAATCTGAATTTACCGGCAGACAATTTCGATAACAGCAGAATAAATATAAACGGATCAAAAGCGATTGCACTTGGTGCACTTGCATCTGACTGCAGGTTTGCATCATTTTATCCAATGTCTCCTGCAACATCTGTTATGAAGAATCTTAGTGCATTTTCAAAGGATATACCTTTTATTGTTGAACAGGCAGAAGATGAAATTGCAGCTGTAAATAATATAATAGGTGCATCATTTGCCGGAGTCCGTTCAATTACTTCAACATCAGGCGGTGGTTTTTGCCTTATGACTGAAGGTCTTGGGCTTGCTGCAATAACTGAAACTCCTGTTGTTATTATAAATGCACAAAGACCGGGACCTGCAACAGGACTTCCAACACGAACAGCACAGGCAGATTTGCAGTTTGTCATAAAATCTTCTCAGGATGATTTTCCAAGATTTGTATTTGCACCCGGATCTCCTGAAGAGGCATTTAAAATTACTCAAAAAGCTTTTTATCTTTCAGAAAAATATCAGGTACCTGCAATTATTTTAACTGATCAGTATCTTAATGATTCGTTATTTACAATTGAAAAAGGTGTGCTGACAATTCCTGAGAATATAAAAAGTTTTATAATAGAGGATAAAGAGCTTGAAAATCCGGAATTATATAAAAGGTACAAATTAACAAAAAATGGTATTTCGCAAAGAGTTCTTCCATGTTCAGGCAAGGCAATAGTGAGAGTGACAGGAAATGAACATGATGAGTCCGGGCATATAAGTGAAGATGCTGAAAACCGGAATAAAATGGTTAATAAAAGATTTGTTAAAATGGAAGGTATGATTCAGGAGATGAGCTCTCCTGAAACTTTTAATAAAGAGAGTGATATATTAATGATAGGATGGGGATCATCAAAATATGCGATAAAAGAAGCGAGTGATATATTGATAGAATCTGGAATAGATATTGGATATATTCATTTCACAGATTTATGGCCATTCCCTTTTGATATGGTTACAGATCTTATCAAAAATAAAAAGCTTATAATGGTTGAAGGTAATCGCAGTTCGCAGCTTGGACTTCTAATTATGGAACAGACTGGGGAAAGATTTTTTGAAACTGTTCTTAAATATAATGGGAGACCATTTTATCCAAATGAAATATGCAAACAGGTTAAAAAAATACTGGAGTAAATATAATGGTTACAGTTAAAGATTATGAGTGCTCATTTGAAAATAAATGGTGTTCTGGCTGTGGTAATTTTGGAATTCTTTCTGCCATGAAAGAATCACTTGCTGAGCTTGAAATTTCACCGGATAATATTTTACTGGTTTCAGGAATAGGACAAGCAGGTAAAACCCCGCATTTTATGAAATGTAATATGTTTCATTCTCTTCATGGCAGAGCTCTTACAATAGCTACAGGTGCAAAACTTGCAAACCATAATTTGAATATAATTGTAAATTCAGGTGATGGTGATTGTTATGGAGAAGGTGGTAATCATTTTATAAATGCTGTCAGGCGAAACATTGATGTAACACTTCTTGTTCATAATAATCAGATATATGGTTTGACTAAAGGTCAGGCATCCCCCACTTCAGATCAGGGAATGAAAACTAATTTGCAGCAAAATGGGGTTATATCAGAACCTTTTAACCCAGTTTCTACTGCTCTTGCTCTTGGTTGCGGGTTTGTTGCCAGAGGTTTTTCAGGTAATACAACACAGTTAAAAAAACTGATTAAAGAAGCTGTAAATTATAGAGGTTTTTCCATTATTGATATTCTCCAGCCCTGTGTCTCTTTTAATAAAATTAATACATACTCATGGTATAAAAGCAAAGTATATGACCTTGAGGATGAAAATTATTCGCCTGACAGCCTGGAAAATGCTTTTAAAATTTCAAGGCTGTGGAATGAAAAAATACCAACCGGAATCATATACAAAGAAGAAAAACTATCTTATACAGAAAAAATAAAAGTACTTAACAGACATGCACTTATTGAAAACAATTATAATCCTGAAAAGTTAAAAGAAGTAATTTTAAATATTGCATAAGAGAGTTAGGGTTCGCACAAAAATATATTCATATATTTAAAAAAAATGGAGGTATCAGGTAAATGTATAAAACTATTAAAATAGCTGATGGAATATATTCTGTAGGGTGTCGTGATTGGGATATTCGTGATTTTCATGGATATTCTACTTATGAAGGTACAACTTATAATGCATTTTTGGTACTTGGTGACAAAAATGTTCTCATTGATACAGTAAAATCTACTTTTTCACATGATTTACTTACAAACATCAGCAGAATAATAGATCCTAAAAAAATTGATATTGTAATTAGTAATCATTCTGAGATGGATCATTCCGGTAGTCTCCCAAAATTGATGCATATAATAGGAGAGGATAAGCCCCTTTACTGTTCAAAAATGGGGGAAAAAAATTTAAGAAACCATTTTAACAGTAATTTTAATTTTCATGTTGTTAAAACCGGAGATAATCTTAAAATAGGGAAAAGGACATTTAATTTTCTTGAAACAAAAATGCTTCACTGGCCTGATAGTATGTTTACCTATCTGGTAGAGGAGGGTATCTTGTTTTCCAGTGATGCCTTTGGCCAGCACTATGCAGGTGATCTGTTTTTTGATGATGAAATAGGAGATCAGATTATTCCTCATGCAAAAAAGTACTATGCTAACATACTTCTTCCTTTTTCATCAAAGGTTCAGGCACTTTTAAAAGATATAACTAAAATGGACTTGAAGATTAATATTATATGTCCTGATCATGGTATTATCTGGAGAAACAATCCATCTAAAATCATTAAAGCTTATGCTAAATGGTCAAAACAGGAACTATCTGATAAGGCGGTTGTTATTTTTGATTCTATGTGGGAAAGTACAGCAAAAATGGCAAGAGCTATTAGTAGTGGTATTGAGTCAGAAAATGTAAATGTCAGGCTCATGAACACAAGAAAATGTCACAGGAGTGATATTGTGACAGAAATACTTGATGCAGGGGCAGTTGTTGTTGGTTCACCAACATTAAATAATGGTATTTTTCCTGTTGTGGCAGATGTTATGACATATATAAAAGGATTGCGGCCTCAAAATAAAATTGCTGCTGCATTTGGGTCTTATGGATGGAGCGGTGAAGCAGTGAAAATTCTCAATCAGATGTTTAGTGAAATGGGAATGAGTATTGTGGATGATGGTGTTAAAGTTCAATATGTTCCTGATAAAGATGATCTGGAAAAATCTTTTAATCTGGGTGTAAAAATAGCTGAAACACTAAAAGAAAAATTATCTTAATTTTATTATAAATGGATTTAATGCAGCATATAGTGCTTATAAATCTTTTTGTTTAGGAAGCTATTTCATCCACGTTCCTAAATAAAAAGATCGGTACTTAAATATCTTTCCCCTGTACTGGGAAGTATCACAACAATTTTTTTGTTTTTAGAGCTTTTTCTTTTGGCAATTTTAATTGCAGCAGAAACTGCAGCACCAGATGAAATACCACACAATATACCTTCCGTTGATGCAAGAAGTCTTGCTGTTTTGAAGGATTCATCATTTGTTACTGTTATAACACCATCAACCA
>DAOWNP010000028.1 GCA_030642545.1 Desulfobacteraceae bacterium
ATCCCATACAGGTCTTGTAGCTTTTTTAAAACGCTCAAGCTCTTCAGGTGTTACTTTAACCTCTTTTATTCCATATTTTATCATTGCTTTGTATGACTTTTCATTACAATCTCTCATTACCTTTTTAAATTTTTTTTCATTTTTTACAAGTAAAGCCTGAATAGCTTCTTTATATTTATCTGGCAGCTTTTCCCATGCATCGGCTGTCAACACTCCAAGACCAGGAACATATCTGATTGGAAGAGGATTTACATATTTTGTATCAGGATAAAGCTGTGCTCCTACCCACCACATGGACGGCGATATAGCCATATTGGCAATTCCGGTTTTCATTGATGAGACAACTTCCGGTACATTTACAGGGATAGGAGATACTCCAAGTGACTGAAGCATCTTGTTCTCAAGAGGTCCAAACCATGTCAGCATTTTAGCGCCTCTTATGTCCTCTATGGTTTCCATATTTTGTCTGGTAGAGTAGATCTGATCAAAATCAACAGCTGTAATCATAAGAATTTTATAACCCCTTTTTTCAGCTTCTTTTAACAAATGAGGTCTTATTTTATCTGTTACATACTCTACCTCATCAAACGCCCACGCATTAAAAAGAAATGGAAGTTCCAGAACAGAAAGATCAGGGCAAACAGCAGCAGTTATACCACCTGATGCTGTAACAAGTGCACCTTGAAGCTGACCCGTACGCATTTTTCCGATATAGTCCTCTTCATCCCCCATAACACCACCCCAATATACATCAAAAACAACCTGTCCACCAGTGGCACTTGAAATCTCAGGGAAAAAAACCTCATCAATATAAGCCATTATAGATATGCCTTTTTGTCCAAGAGTCGCAAATTTCAATACTATTTTCTGATCTTCTTTCTGATCTTCTGCCCATGCTGTATTAATCAAACAACTAACTGCAAACACAATTAAAAACACTCTTTTAAAAAATAATTCTTTGATTTTCATAAAAGCCTCTCTTAGATACAGTTTTAATTAAAAATAGTTTGATAGATCAAACATACGTTCCTATTAAACAACATGGTTTAATTTAAAATCCTTAAAACTAAGGGTTCGCACAAAAATAAGTTGGCAATTTTAAGCGTTGAGTCACCAGTCTGGCAAGGCGCGAAAGTGCAGGAATATCAAGATATTCCGAGCTTTCGCAACACAGCCAGGCTGGATGCATCGGCACTTAAAATGTAAAGTTATTTTTGTGCGAGCCCTAACAATCTTAATTAATATAGATATCCCCATTCAAAACTACAACTCTACAAATTCATTATTATAAAATAGATATTTTACTTATTCAGAATACTTTCAGCAGAAAAGACTATCAGCTCACGCTGATAGTCTTTTCACACCTTTTATTCTGCTATAGCATTTACCTGTTTCCCACTTCTATATTCAGCAAGATAACCTATAACCTCATCTAAAACCTCTCTGGAGTACGATTTACCGGCAAGCTCATCCCATACCGGCCTTGTGGCTTCTTTAAAACGCTCAAGCTCTTCAGGTGCTACTTTAACTTCTTTTATTCCATATTTTATCATTGCTTTGTATGACTTTTCATTACAATCTCTTATCACTTCTACAAACTTTTTTTCACTTTTTACAAGTAAAGCTTCAATAGCGTTTTGATGCTTTCCAGGTATATTATTCCATGCATCCGAAGTCAGCACCAACATACCTGGAACATATCTGATTGGAATGGGATTTACATATTTTGTATCAGGATAAAGCTGTGCTCCTACCCACCACAATGACGGCGATATCGCCATATTGGCAATTCCGGTTTTCATTGATGAAACAACTTCCGGTACATTTACCGGAATTGGAGATACTCCAAGTGACTGAAGCATCTTGTTCTCAAGAGGTCCAAACCATGTTAAAATTTTAGCTTTTCTTATGTCCTCTATGGTTTCTATATTTTGTTTAGTAGAGTAGATCTGATCAAAATCAACACCTATAATCACAAGGATTTTATAGCCCCTTTTTTCAGCTTCTTTTAACAAACGAGATCTGATTTTATCTGTTACATACTCTACCTCATCAAACGCCCACGCATTAAAAAGAAATGGAAGTTCCAAAACAGACAGATCAGGACAAACTGCAGATGTTATACCACCAGATGCAGTAACCATAGCTCCCTGAAGCTGACCTGTGCGCATTTTTCCGATATAGTCCTCTTCATCCCCCATAACACCACCCCAGTATACATCAAATATTACATTCCCATCAGTAACATTTTTAATTTTTGGCATAAAATCTTCTTCAAGGTAGACCATTATAGATATACCTTTTTGTCCAAGAGTTGCAAATTTCAATATTGTTTTTTGATCTTCTGACCATGCTGTATTAATTAAACAACTAAGTGCAAAAACAGTTAAAAACACTGTTTTAAAAAATAATTCTTTGATTTTCATAACAACCTCTCTTAACTACAGTTTTAATTTAAAAATAGTTTAACAGATCAAATATACGTTCCTGTTAAATAACATGGTTTAATTCGAATTTCATAAACTTATAATCCTAATTAATACAAGCATTCAGATATAGATTCTTCCCAGAAGATATGATTTTTTAAAATTAAGTATAGATCCTTATTATCTAATAATATAACTATTGTCAAGTACAATATAACAACATTTCTTTGTACAAAACTACAATAACGTACACAAACATTGTTCATAGCCCTTGGACATTACAAGAATAGAATCCATGTTCACTGATTTTTATTCATAAAATTGGTGTATAGAATAAATGAGGGTTGATTATTAAGATCTGCAAATGGGTATATTCTTTTTTTCCACTTCCCTAACTAATAAGGGGACGATTTAACATCTTTTCGTAAAGTGATATATACTTCCTCGCTGTCTTATCATGATTGAAATTTATAGCAGACTCCTCCATAATACGCTGTATCTGCTTTTTCTTACGATTACCTGACAGCTTAAAAAAATCCATAGCCTGATCAATTGCCCCAAAAAGCCCGGAAGAATCAAAAATATTAAACAAAAAACCATTGCCTGTAGATTTTTCTTCATCAAGACAGGAAATAGTATCATGTATTCCACCTGTATCATTAGCTACAGGTAATGCACCATAAAGTGCACCTATCATCTGAGGAAGCCCGCAAGGCTCAAAACGAGACGGCATCAAAATAAAATCAGATGCACCATAAGCGAGGTGTGCAAGTTTTTCGTCAAAATCGCAAACAGCCACTCTTTTATTAAATTTATGAAAATCAACAATATTTTTAAAATGAATCTGATACTCTCCATTTGCCACAAAAACAACCTGGAAATTTTCATTCCAGTATTTGGATAGAACGCTGTACAAAATATCAGATAAAAGCTGACACCCTTTTTGAACAGGATCAAGTCTTGATGGCCAAAAAAACAGAGGCGCGTTTCTGTCTTCTATAAGACCTAAGATCTTTTGAAGAAAAAGCTTGTTTTTCTCTTTACCTGTCACATGAGTTTCAGGGGAATAACTTATAAAATTATCTTTTTTTAAAACAGGAGAAAACATAGGGTCAGGTGCATTTAAAATACCACTGGCACATCCTGCATTCCATTTATTTGTAAGCTCACTTTCAACAGCAGGTTGAATAAAATCATGCATCCCCCGTACAACTTCTTCCAGAAATCTGGGGCTTACAGTATTTACAAAATGAGCACTAAAAATTCCACTGGTAAGAAAATCTACAGGATTATGGCTGCGGGCTTCCTCATAATTATATGCCATTTTTTTAAAATAAAGATGCTCCCAAAACAATGCTGCATCAACACCACGATCTTCTATTTCAGAAAGCATACAGTGTACTGTATGAATATTATGAACAGTAAAAAGACATGGAATTTCTAAAAATCTTGCATAACCAGGCACAAGCCCTGTCATCCAGTCATTACAGTGAATAAGATCAGGTTTTACCATTGGGATAATATTATTTATAACCTCTCTTTGAAATGCCAGAGAAATTCTTATATTTTCCCAGCCATAGGCCGAATACACCTCGTTCATATAATAAAAAGCTCTGTCTTCTGCAAGATGGATCCTGTTGTGAGGCATACGTGAAATCAGAGTAGTATGTTCCTTACTGATCATACTGCCTAAGTGTCCTCCAAATAAAGCCCTGTAATCAGGTAATGCCACATGAACATCTGCACCATGCTCAAAAAGGGTGCTTATAAGAGATGCAGAAACATCTGCAAGCCCTCCGGCCTTTACAGAAAGGTAATTTGCAATATTTCCCATACCTGAAGGAAGATAAGTTACCTCTGGTGTAACTATAAGTATACGTGGATTACTTTTATTTTTAGACTTAGATTTAAATCTGACTTTAGACATCAATCCCCCATAGAGACAGAAATATAAACATACATCTCTTTTATGCCCATGTAATAAGCCCTGGCATATACCTTAGCCCTAATTCAGATTTAGGCATTACTCTTGAAGTAAATCCATATCTTCCTGCAAAAATACAATCAACAAAACATGAATACATATATCTGCCATCTCCTAAGTCTTCTTTCACATCCATCTGCTTTGCAAGTATATCAGATAGAGAATCAACATCTTTTAGTCTGCCCATACAAAGCTCAATATCAACTTCTTCAGGCATAAGCTTACCTAAAGACACAATAGATGTTATACAAAAAGATTCTCCAACCTTAAAAGGTCCTTCTGCTTCCCGCACAGGCTGCTCAATACTGATATTTCCCCATAACATAGACATTCTTTTAGAGATCTTAACCATTTCAAGAGCCTCTTTACAATCATTTGATGTAAATTGTTCAAACCTTTTTTGTGCTGAGCTATAAAATTTTTCTTCATATTTTACTACCATACTATGAGCAGAAAATCTTCCCAGAGCCATTTTTATAGATTCTTTCATCATTTTAATCCAGTTTAAGGGAATATCTCCATAATCTCTATCATAAAAACAGGGAATAACATCATTTTCTAAAACATTGTAAAGAGCCTGACTCTCCACATCATCCTGGTATACATTATCAGAATATTCCTGCTCTGTACCTATACTCCATCCACAACTATCACTATACCCCTCACACCACCATCCATCAAGAATACTTACATTTAAAACTCCATTTGCAGCAGCTTTAATACCAGATGTACCACATGCTTCAAAAGGTCTTCTCGGAGTATTCAACCATACATCAGCTCCCTGCACAAGCAATCTTGCGATATTGATATCATAATCTTCTATAAACACAATTCTATTTTTGAATTCAGGAACCTTTGACACCTCAACAATACGACGAATAAGTTCTTTTCCTGCATCATCTTTTGGATGAGCTTTTCCGGCAAAAATAAACTGAACAGGATACTCTTTAGAACAGACCATATTTTTAAATCTTTCAAAATCACGTAAAATAAGATCAGCTCTTTTATAAGTTGCAAATCTTCTCGCAAAGCCAATAGTTAAAATATCCGGGTCCAAAACAGATTCTACCTGTTTCATAAGAGATTTTGGAGCATTTTCTTTGGTATAATTTTTAAGTATTATATTCCTGTATGCTCTTACAAGACGAGACCTGCTCATATCTCTTGCACGCCACAACTCTTCATCATAAATCTGATCTATACAATTTATTACTTTTAAATCAGAAGATTTAGCATACCAGTCAGGCCCCAAATATCTTTCAAATAAAATAGCATTTTCAATAGATACCCATGAAGTCATGTGCACTCCATTTGTTATATAACCTATAGGCACTTCCTCTTCCGGCAGATCAGGCCATATAAATGCCCACATTTTTCTTGCAACCTTGCCATGAAGCATACTTACCCCATTGCATTCCTTTGCTATTTTTATACCCAAAACAAACATGGATAGAAGATTATCATGCTCTGATCCTGCAACTACTCCCCATGAAAATATTTCTTCTGCTGAAACATCAAGCCTCTTTTCAAAATTTTTTAAATAAGGCAGCACAAGATCTTTGGTAAATTCATCATGCCCTGCTGCTACCGGAGTATGTGTAGTAAAAACATTAGAACATCTAACTATCTCTTTTGCTGTTCCACAATCAACAGAATATTTCTCCATTATCTGGGCAATTCTTTCAATACTTAAAAAAGAGCAATGCCCTTCATTCATATGACAAACAGAGGGAAATATTCCTAAAAGAGCAAGTGCCCTCATCCCTCCTATCCCAAGAAGTATTTCCTGAGCAAGTCTTATTTCAGAACTCGCCTGGTAAAGCCGTGCTGTTATCTGCCTCACCTTTTCACTATTTCCTGCAAGATTTGTATCTAACAGATACAGCTTAATACGCCCTACCTTAACCTCCCACACAACAACATTAATATCCTCATTAGCCCCTTTTATTACAAACCTGATCTCTTTCCCTGATGAATCCTTTGCCCGTACAACAGGAATATGAAATATATCTGTCTCAGGATATGCTTCCTGCTGCCATCCATCATGATTTAAGATTTGATGAAAATATCCAAATCTGTATAAAAGCCCTACACCTACCATAGGAAGCTTAAGGTCTGATGCCGCCTTAAGATGATCTCCGGCAAGAACTCCAAGTCCGCCTGCAAAAAGGGGCAGACTTTCATGTATACCAAATTCCATTGAAAAGTACGCAATGGAATTTTTATATATGTTAAAAGAATCAGACTCAGAGATCTCACTTAGAACCTGTCTGTCAAACAATCTCTCAACTCTGTTCAGATGACCTAAATAACCTTCATCACAGGAGAGTTCTTCAAGCCTTTTTTGGGACAAGAGTGTTAAAAAAAGCATAGGATTATGTCCTGATTTTTCCCAAAGCCTGGGATTTATTCTTCTAAAAAGTTCTACAGCATCAATACGCCAGCTCCACCATAAATTCCTCAAAAGTTTTTCTAAAAAAGCCAGCTTTTCTGGTACTTTTGGAAAGACCTGAAACATTTGAATACTATTCATAAAAAACATCCCCCAAAAAAATGTTAAAAAAATAAATTCACTATACTTTAAAGGACTGTCAACACAAACAGATGAGAATCTCCCTGTAACGCTTAAACTTTTCTTATTTTGGTATAAACTCTTAATAATTCGCTTACACCCCATGCCTGAGCAAAACATCCTCTATGGGTATGGGGAAAATCTCCGTCTACAATTTCAGGCACATGACCTGCTGCCCCTTTATTTATCAGTATGCTGCTGCTTGATAACCATGAAAGAGCGGTTTCAACACCATCTTTACCAAAAACCATAACCCATGCCTCACAAAAAGATGGAAACACCCACGTCCATGCTGTACCATTATGATAAGCTAATTTTCTTTTGGTATCTTCATCACCCATGTATACTCCGCAATAAGGATAATGAGGATTATTTAAGATATTTCCATTATGTTCAACTTTTAATGGATAATCAACATAGCCATTACCAATACTTCTTATTGCTCCCGGTACAAGAAGAGATTTACAGGAATCAAGGATCGCCTCACACATTTTTTTGTCTGTAACTACCCCCATTGTAATGGCAAAAAGCTGATTTGGACGCAGGGCATCATCTTTTTGTCCTTTAGCTGCAGATACATTATAGTCCGCATGAATACAATCTGAAAGATATCCTTTTTTATCATTCCAAAACAACTTGTTTACAGACAACTTAACCTTCAACTTTAAATCAGCCCACAAATTTGTCTCCTGCTCTTGAGTATCAATTTTTGCAAGAAAACCTAAAACTGCATACCACATAGACTGAATCTCAACAGGATACCCTTGTCTTTTAGTACATGCAGGACGATTTGTATCCATCCAGGTAAAATGAGCAGGACTAAAAATCAAACCAGACTCCATATCAAGTTTTATTCCATTGTCCATACCACTTAATACAGCATGCCCCATATCAACGATAATCTCGCTGAGGGTTCTTTCTCCTATTTTTAAAAAAAGAAAATCAGAGCTGCTTTGTTTATTTACAAAATCCATACAGCAGATAATAAACCATAAAGGAGCATCTGATGTATTCCTGTTACTTGTATCACTGCCGCAAATCATATTGGGAATAGTACCGTTTATCTCAAATTTTGCAAATTTTTCAAGAATCTGTTTTGCAGAATCAAATTTTTCAAGAGCAATAAGTGATCTTACAACAATAAAAGTATCTCTGCCCCAGTCTAAAAACCATGGATAACCTGCTATAATTGTATTTAGCCCATCTCTCAAAACGATATACTGATCAAGTGCACAAGCCATGGCATCTTCTATTTTCATTGTTTTTGATACATTGCAATCCTCATCAAGCTCTCTGCTGCAATCTGAACCAAATTCATCACACTCAAGCAACTGTTCACCCCCTTTTGCAATCTGGGCAAAAAGAGTTATTAATTCACCACCTTTAATATCTATTGCAAAATACCCGGGACTAAAAAGATCAGAGTCAGGGTCAAGCCCTCTTTCTGCTTCATTTTCACGGAAAATCTGATATTTCCATTCCGGCTCTGATACAAATTTTCCTGAAGATACCATAATTTTTAAAGTGTGTTTTTTATCAGGTTCAAACAAGAATCCATTTTCAAACAGATTAATTGAACCTGGAAATATATTTTCAGGGCCAAGATATGCCTTGGTTACATCATGAAAGTTACGATTTTCTATATCAGGTCTTAAAACAAGCCTGATTGATTGACAATCAGTCATAAGTCCTGGAACATTATCAGACAAAGCTCTAAAAAAATCAATCCTTAAAGCATTTTTCCCAGCCAGCATTTTAATACCTACTCTTAAATTTACACTCTCTCCCTGACCTGCAGGAACACTGTATTGCCAAATCCCGTAAGAGTTATAATTAAAAGTAAAACTTTTTATACACCGGCTGTCATGTATTTTCTGATAATATCCCTGATAAAGCACCCATCCTCTGCATCTTGAAAACATTATCCACCTGTCCTCAGGAAAATCATGACTCATATTTGCCGCAAGCAATGCCTCATAACGACTTTTTAGACTTCCCCATAAAACATTGGCAAAAAGCATTCCACCCATACTGTTTGTACCGAGATAGCCCAAATCTGTACTTTCCAGATCCTTTTTGGAAAAACATTTTTTTACTTCAGCATTTTCCCACAGTGATAAAAAAATAATTTCTCTATTATACTTTACAGCAGGAGAAAATTCAAAAACAGTAAGCTTTAAATTACATATTTTATGCCTTTTTGGAACATCAACAGGAATAAAAAGAACAAAAAAAGACCCGTCTTTTTTTTCTGCAGCTCTTTCAGTTCTTATACACTTCTCTTTATCAACTATTTTTGCATGAAAAAAACAATCAGCTTCGACCATAATAAAGTGTTTGGGAGGTATCATAACATGGCGTAATTTGTCATCCGGCCACCGCCATTTTACAACACGGTCTTCTAAAGAGTTGTGATTTATCTCTTTACAAAACATAGCAGGATCAGAGTATAATTTTTCCGCTGCACAATCAACATCAAAATCATCTATATCACAAACACCCTGATAAAATACTTTTATATCTAAAACCTTTGCCCGCATTCTCTGATGTTCTATATGTTTTGAAAAAAAAACAGATCTGTTTTTACACTCTTCTAAAAGTTTCAGGTCATCTTTATCATCTGTTAAGCAAAAGACCTGAAATGGTGCAAGCTGTAGAGAATAATGCCTCCCTGTCACAGTTACCGGAACTGATGTACCGGTTAATAAATCTGTAAATACAGGGCCTCTCATATTGACATAATCAGGATTCCACCTGCATTGAACTGAGTCATTATCACTTAAATTAACAAGAACTATAACCTTTTTATCTGTAGATACATTATGTCTTAATAAAACTATATACTCACCCTCCTGTTTCTGCACGAGATTAATTTTTGTTTTATCAAAAAAAGCAGGATGCACACAAAGCAGATGATTCAACCGGGTTATATAATCCACCTGGTTTTCATTACTACCCCAGTTTAAAGAATTTGACTGATGAACCACAATTTTTTCCCGGGCAAACCACTCAACACCATTTGCAAATCCAAACCCTCCTCTGTCTGAAAAAAGGGCTGAAACAGCTGTTCTCATTTTAGCATACTCTATTGATAATGAAGCAAGACGATTATTATCGTGGGTTTCAGCAAAATTAATCATCTGTCCTTCTGCTTTTGAGATATTTAAAGCAAGAGGCAGGTAATGTTCTATCTGATCTCTATTATAATTTTGAAACAATTCAGAATATGCCCAGTTAAAATTCGCATCACTTAACAATTTTCTCGTTACATAAATATCGCCGCCCAAACCCTCAAGCAAAAAAATTGTATCAGGATACTGCTCTCTTACCTCAGCAATTATATATTTCCAGGTATCCACAGGAATCATATAACCTGCATCACATCTAAATCCATCAACCCCTCTTTCACACCATATAAGAAAAATTTTTGCCATATACTGCCATATCTCTTTTTTATCGTAATCAAGTTTTGTTAAATCCGCCCACAAAACACCCCATGCTCCGGGCATTTCAATACGTCCGTCCTTTTCACGCAAAAGCCATTCAGGATGATCTGCATGAAGCTCAGCTGCCCAGCCAGTATGATTTATGGCTATATCCATTAAAATCTTACCACCTCTTACATGAACCCCGTCAATAAGCTCTACAAACTGTTCCAAAGGAGTTGCATGAGAGTCAAATTCAGCAAGAGCCGGATCTACCATAGTAAAACTCAAAGATGCATAAGGACTACCAAATCTTCCCATTTTCCCATAGGTTGTTGGAGTAGGATGAATCGGCAACAAAAGTATATAACAGCACCCAAGGGTTCCTATTATAAAATCAAGCTCTTTTTTAAGATCCCTGAATGTCCCTGATGCAGGAATTACAGTATACCCTTTTTTATCTAAATCCCTTATGTACAAAATATCTTTTTTATCAATTTTTCTTCTGCCTGATTTATTTGCACCAAACTGTCTTACAAAAGCATTGTATATAATATTTGCACAACAGGTATCAGATGGTTCTACATTAATCACTGTATTTAAGCCTTTCGGCCATACAGGAATTTTTGCATCTTTTTCTAAAAAATAACATTTAGCCTCAAAATGCCCCACTTCAGATAAAGCCAAAGTAATAAAAAATGTTTTACTGTCTCTTGACTTCATTGGTATATCAAACCAGTCTCTACAAAAAATTGATTCGTCATCATTCACATTTGATATTATCTCTTTTCGCTTTATTTTAGCATGCCCTATATTTGTACGCAGCCATGCTTTTCCCTCTTTTTTTACAGGAAGATTTAATACAAATGTTATTAAATCGCCTTTAAACATTAAAACCCGCATTCCTGGAGCAGGTTCCTGTCTCAAATACAGATAATCAGACATGATATTAGAAATTCCTTTTTACGATTATTAAATTTTAAATCTATGTGCATGTTTGTAGAAGTTATTTCATCCACATTCCTAATCCTGTGACAAAAAGGCAAATGCAGTTTTCAAAGTTATAAAGTTTAACATTTAAATTTCTCATTTCCTCATAAATATATTTATTAACACTACGAAAAAATCATTTGACAGAAAACAGGATATTAGATATGTAAATATCATGCTAAAAAGATAAAAATCTCGACGCTGAACTCAAAAATTTATTTTACAGATATCAAATAGCGTTCTATCCTGATTATGGCAGGATAGAATTTTAATAATAACAAATTATATATTAAATATCTGTTAAAATATACAATTTTTTTACTATCAAATGCAATAATTTAACATTTTTTTTATATAATAAAATAGTATCATAAAAAATTTAGATCCTTAGTTTAAATTAAGAGATATTAAGTTTAATCACAAAGATATAAACAATGTTTTAAAGGTTAAACTATGGACTCTAAACAGAATTTAAATATTAATAAAAAAGGAGTTAATCTATGCCTATAACAAAAGGTCCTTTACACGGAATCAGAGTTCTTGATTTAACCCAGGCTCATGCAGGTCCGTTTGGGACAATGCTGCTTGGAGATTTAGGTGCTGAAATCATTAAAATAGAACCTCCCAAGGGTGAAATGATGAGAGGAGGAGAACCAAAAGTTTCAGTTTTACAGTCTTATTTAATTGGTCTAAACAGAAACAAAAAAGGAGTTGTTTTAGATTTAAAATCTGAAACAGGTAAAAAAACTTTTTATGATCTGGTAAAAAAATCAGATATTGTTTATTCAAATTATAGAGCAGATGTCCCAAAAAGAATGGGAAATGATTTTGATACATTAAAAAAATATAACCCGAAGATAATTCGCTGTAATATATCTGGCTATGGAGCTACCGGACCATACACAGGATACCCTTCATATGATATTATTGGCTGTGGTCACAGCGGAATACTAAGTATTTCAGGAGAGCCAGGCCATGCTCCTCTTATTCCAGGCGGGATTGCACTCGCCGATATGATAGGTGGAATTTTCGCTACAATGTCTGTTCTTGCTGCATTAATTGATAGAAATAAAACAGGAAAAGGAATGCCTGTTGAAGTAAATCTCTTAGACGGCCTTCTTGTTATGCAGCAGGTAATGTTTCAGCAATACCTGCTTACAGGCAATGAACCTGGACTTCAGGGAAGACGTCACCCAATAGGTGCTGGATATGGGATATATGATACATTAGATGGGAACATGACAATAGCCTCTCTTGATCAGGAAAAAGTAATGACTCTAATTGGTCTGGGGGAAATGCTGTCAGACCCTCTTTATGAAACACCTACAGAGAGAATGATAAACAAGGACTCTCTTGACAAACTTATTGAAGATGCACTGAAAAAGAAAAATACAGATGATTGGGTAAATCTTCTTCGCGATGAAAATGATATTGCCTGCGGACCTATTTTAAACTTTGAGCAGATATTAAAAGATCCCCAGATTGCTGAAAACAAAACTTTTATTGAAATGGATTTAAAAGGAGAAAAATACAAAACAGTAGGATCTATCTTCAGATTATCAAATGAAGATGGTGATCTTATAGCAGGAACTCCTGATGCTCCGGCTGATCTTGGAGAACATACAGATCTTATATTAAAAACCCTGCTTGATTACAGCAGTGAAGAGATTGATGAAGTTCATAATGCTAATAACGGTCAGAATAACAATAACCGGGCAGCTTCAAACATTAAAATGGTCTATGAACATGAATTAGAAGAAGAAACAAAAAAAACAGACGGATAACATTAATTAGGAACGTGGATGAAATAACTTCCACAAATAGGCACATAGATTTGGGTTAGATTTGTTCGATCTGAAAACTCAAAAGCAGATGGAATAGCTGGCTCTTTTGATGTTTTTGTGATTTTAGATCGGGCAAAGATGAC
>DAOWNP010000046.1 GCA_030642545.1 Desulfobacteraceae bacterium
CATTTTGAGATACTGTTTCAGAATCTGTTTTCTCAGGCTCGGCTGCCGGTGCTTTTTCAGGTTTTGCTTTTGCCTTTGGCTTTGATTTTGGTTTTGTTGCTGATTCAAACAGATCATCTATTTCATTTTGGGATACTGTTTCGGATTCTGTTTTCTCAGGCTCAGCTGCTGGTGCTTTCTTAGGTTTTGCTTTTGGTTTTGGTTTTGGTTTTGCTACTGATTCAAACAGATCATCTATATCATTTTGGGATACTATTTCAGGTTCTGTTTTCTCAGGCTCGACTGCTGGTATTTTCTTAGGTTTTACCTTTGGCTTTGGCTTTGGTTTTGTTGCTGATGCAAACAGATCGTCTATATCATTTTGGGATACTGTTTCAGAATCTGTTTTCTCAGGCTCGGCTGCTAATGCTTTTTCAGGTTTTGCTTTTACTTTTGCCTTTGCCTTTGGCTTTGGTTTTGTTGCTGATTCAAACAGATCATCTATGTCATTTTGGGATACTGTTTCAGAATCTGTTTCCTCAGGCTCAGCTGCTGGTGTTTTCTTAGATTTTGCTTTTGCCTTTGGTTTTGGTTTTGTTGCTGATGCAAACAAATCGTCTATATCATTTTGGGATACCTTGTCAGATACTTTTTTTGCGGGTTTTTTTGCCATTTCTCTTAAACTTTATTATAATAATTTCCCAATTTATCTTTAAGCTTATTTAAAATACTTGAATGGATCTGACAAATTCTGGATTCTGATAATTCCATAACACAACCTACCTCTTTTAATGTCAATCCCTCTGTATAATACAATGATAAAAGCATTTGCTCTTTTTTAGTTAATTTTAAAATTGCCAAAACAACCTGTTGTTTAAGTTCTTTTTTAAATAATTTTTCTGAAGGATTATCATTATCTGTAAGACTCTCTTTAAAAGTTTGATATTTTAAATTCTCATTATTTTTATTTAACATAAAAGCATCGAGCCTTAAAACACTTGCGCCATGAATATCAGATACTGTTTTATAATATTCTTTTATATCAACCCCCAGCTCTTCTGCTATTTCACCATCTTCAGCAGGACTCTCCTTTTGCTTTTCAATCTGCAAAACAGCACTGTCTATGTCTTTGATTTTTTTACGCATCCCACGAGAATATATATCCATCCCTCTTAATTCATCTAATATCGCCCCTTTAATTCTAAATTCAGCATAAGTTTTAAACTTTACATTTTTTGAAGAATCATATTTTGTAATAGCATCCATAAGTCCTATACAACCAGCACTTACCAATTCATCAAACAAAACAGTATCAGGCACTCTCAAAGAAATCCTTGCTGCTACATATTTTACTAAATAAACATATTTTTTTACTAACTGCTCCTGTTCATTTATATTAAAAGAATCATCACTATTTTCTTTATATGTATTGATATTTCTAAGATTCATTTTATTAATATTTCAAAAAAAATAATTAAATTTAAGACAAAAATAAAAATACTTCATGTTTTGTCAAGATATGGTGTTTTATTTTTCAATTAACCCTAAACCTATAAACCTGTTTAAAAAAAACTTAAGGTTACCATCTGTTTCATGTCGTCTTGGTGATGAATCAATAGCAGTTGCTATATCAGTAAAGCCTTTGCTTGAACATGTATCAGGAAATAATTCTAATACAGCTTTTCTATTAAGAACCGCTGTTTTTAGTTTTTCATCGGAAGGAATAAAACCAATATATTCAATTATAACATCATTTAAAAATTTATCAATTACTTTACTCAACGTCAAATATACTGATTTAGCTTCTTTTACAGAAAATACATTATTAACAAGAAGTTTAAAATATTTCATATTATATTGTGTACTCATAACTTTAATCATGGCATAAGCATCTGTAATTGCTGTAGGCTCTAAAGTAGCAACAATTATACACTCTTCTGCAGCAAGATTAAAATAAAGAACATTAGATGAAATACCTGCACCTGTATCAATAAGCAGTATATCAATTTCATTATCCAATGCTTCAAATTCACTCAATAAATTCAGCTTTTGTCCTTCTGTTAAATTAGCTATATCTGAAAAACCGGACCCCCCGGGAATAATTTTTATTCCACAAGGACCTTCTATTAGAATTTCAGAAAGAGATTTTTCTCCTTTTATAACATGATTTAAATTATACTTAGGATAAAGACCAAATATAATATCAATATTTGCCAGACCAAGATCAGCATCAAGTATAAAAACTTTATGCCCCAGCATTGCAAAAGCTATTGCGAGATTCCCTGCAATATTTGTTTTGCCTACACCTCCTTTTCCGCTTGTAATTGCTATTACCCTCGGAGAATTTACAATAACATCACCAATAATAGCATCAGAAGATTCAAGCACTCTGTTTCTAACTAAATCAGAAGCTTTTTCATTTACTATTTTTCTTAAACCACTTGCCTGATCCACTATTTTTCTCCTTTGTTTAAAAGCTGCAAATAAAATACTTTTAAACACAATTTCTTGTCACCTAAAATATAAATTTTAAAATTCTCTTCTTTGTTGCTTTCATTATATCATCTGGTACTCCCTGTCCGTTGGTTAAAAACGAAACAGGAATATTATAATCTGCAAGCTGATCAATAATAACACCCCTTCTTATAGTTTCATCCAATTTTGTAAAAATATAAGTTTCAGGATTTAATATTGAAAATTTATCCACAATATCTCTTAAATCCAATTTATCAGTATTTGCACTCAAAACCATATGACAACTAATCTGATCATATTCTGAAAATATATATAAAAGCTCTTTCATCCTCTTTTTGTCAAAAGGGCTCTGCCCTGCTGTATCAATAAGAACTACATCTTTTTTTTCAAATTTTTCCAAGGCTCTTCCCATATCCTCTTTTGAAAATGCAGCAAGACAGGAAATTCCCATTATAGCAGCATAAGTTTTTAATTGTTCAACAGCCCCTACTCTATAATTATCAACACAAATAAGCCCTACTTTTTTATTTTGCTTTAGACTAAGCTCTGCTGCAAGTTTTGCTGTTGTCGTAGTTTTTCCAACTCCGGTAGGGCCTATAAATGCAGCTATATTTTTTTTACCTTCACTGAAATTAAAAATATTTTTAACCTTGATAATATCTGCAATAGCATTTATCACTCTTCCAGGAATATCTTTTATATCATGATTATTAAAGCTGGCATTTATGCTGCCCTGCTTAATAAAATAATTAATCAACGACTCTGAAACGCCTGTTTTAAGCAATCTTGCATAAATACTGAAACTTTGACTATTTGAAGTTATAATATCAGGAAGAGAGTTTGTTTGATTTAAAAAAAACAGCATATCTTCTATTGTAATAGAAGGTTTCTGTTTGTCATTTTTTAAACAGCTGGTGTCATCGCCCGCATCTTTTAAACTTTGATCAGGAATTTGTTTATAACTGTTTTTAACATCATGACCTACCAAAGCTGCAACTTCAAACATTTTTTCACTGTTATAGTTATTATCAGCATATGAAAGTTTCTTTGTTGAAAGAATCATAGCCTCAGAACCACATTCTTCCTTTATCATAGCTACAGCATCATGAATACTTTTTGCTCTGTATTTTTTAATAGCCACTTTTTATATCACTACCTTTCCCACAGCTTTTACACGAATATCACGCACAATTTCTGCATGAGAAAATACAGCAGCTGTTGGCATAAAAGACTCTACAATTGTTCTTAAATGTCTGCGTAAAACAGGAGAACACAATAATACAGGCTGTATACTCAAAAGCGTTACTTTTTCTATCTCAGCTTTTATAGCAAAAACAATAGACTCCATTGTTGACGGTTCAACTCCCATATATGTACCCTGTTCTGTTTGACGAATTCCCCTGCTTAATACTTCTTCAATTTTTGGATCCACAGTAATTACATCGAGAATACCATTATCCTGGATATACGAAGAGATAATAGAAACAGACAATTTCTGCCGCACATACTCTGTAAGCAATTCAGGATCCTTACTCATAGGAGCATAATCTGCCAGTACTTCCACTATAGTTAAAAGATCACGTATAGAAACTCTTTCTCTTAACAAATTTTGAAGAACTTTTTGCACTATACCCAAAGGGAGCTGCCCTGGAATAAGTTCTTCTACTACTTTTGGGCTGCTTTTAGATAAATTATCCAACAGATGCTGTACATCCTGCCTGCCTAAAAGATCAGCGACACTACTTCTTATAAGCTCTGTAAGATGTGTTGCTATAACAGTTGGATTATCCACAACAGTATATCCGGCAAACTTTGCATCTTCTTCTTTATCTGCCGGAATCCATAAAGCAGGGAGATTGAATGCCGGCTCTTTTGTTGGAATTCCTTCAATTTTTTCAGTCAACCCTCCAGGATCCATAGCAAGCATGTGATCTATCATAAGTTCACCTTTTACAAGTTCAACTCCTTTAATTAGAACTCTGTATTCAGACGGTTTTAACTTAAGATTATCCCTTATATGTATAGGCGGAATAACAACCCCAAGCTCCAAAGCAAACTGTTTCCTCAAAGCTTTTATTCGCCCTAAAAGAGAACCATCCTGTGCTTTATCCACAAGCGGAATCAAACCATACCCAACTTCAAGCTCAAGTAGATCAACAGCAAGCAGATGTTCGACTTCATCAGGCTCTTCTTCTCTAAATTCTTCATCATCTGCTTTTTCTATTTCACCTTTTAATTCAGCTCTGTCTTGCTTTTGGAAAAAATATACTAAAGAAGAGAGAACCACTGCCAAAGTTAAAAAAGGGAACGCCGGAAGTCCCGGAACCATTCCAAAAATAAAAATTACAATCGAACCAAGATAAACAGGAACAGGATTCTTAGAAATATGTTTTCCAAACTCCTTGCCCATTTTATCTTCAGAACCTGATCTTGAAACTAAAAGACCTGATGCAGTCGATATTATAAGTGCCGGAATCTGGCTTACAAGCCCGTCTCCTATAGTAAGAAGAGTATAATTTTGACTTGCATCTGCCATAGTCATATCCATCTGAAAAACACCTATTATAATTCCTCCAACTATATTGATTACAGTAATTATAATTCCGGCAATTGCATCTCCCCTTACAAATTTACTGGCTCCATCCATTGCTCCATGAAATTCAGACTCTTTTGATATTGCTTCTCTTCTTTGTTTAGCTTCGGTTTCATCTATCATTCCAGCATTTAAATCAGCATCTATTGCCATCTGCTTACCAGGCATTCCATCTAATGTAAATCTTGCAGCAACTTCAGCTATACGACCAGATCCTTTTGTTATTACTATAAAATTAATAAGGACAAGAATAATAAAAATAACAGCACCTACAACATAATTACCTCCCACAACAAAACTACCAAAAGCCATAATAATAGATCCTGCAGCTTTAGTCCCCTCCTGCCCATGCAAAAGAATAAGACGTGTTGAAGCAACATTTAAAGCGAGACGAAACAGAGTAAAAACAAGTAAGATAGAAGGAAATATAGTAAAATCTACAGCCTTATTGGTATACATTGTAGTAATAAGAATAATAATGGCTATAGCAATATTTAAAGCAAGCAGCAGATCTAAAAAAACAGGATGAATTGGAAGCAGCATAACAATTAAAATACCAATTACAAAAACCACCATACCAATATCTGAAACATTTTTTTTAAAACCGCTTATTAAGGGAGTAAACTTATTTTCCATAATATTTTAAATAAATCTGACAAAGTATTGACATAAAACCGTTAAAAGAATGACACATTTTCTATATTTTCCCTTTTAATTTATAAACATAAGCAAGCACCTGTGCTACTGCCTGAAATAATTCTGATGGGATATTTGCTCCAACTTCTACTGTACTATACAAATTTCGAGCCAATTCTTTATTTTCTACTACAGGAACATTATTCTCTTTTGCTATTTTCTTTATTTTTTCAGCTACAACCCCAGCTCCCTTAGCCACGACCTTAGGCACATTCATAACAGCTGCATCATATTTAACAGCAACTGACAGATGTGTTGGGTTTGTTACTATTACATCTGCATCGGGAATATCCTGCATCATACGCTTTCTCGCTGTCTCAAGCTGGATACTTCTTATTTTTGCCTTAATCTTGGGATCTCCCTCCATCTGTTTTCTTTCCTCTTTAACTTCTTCTTTAGTCATTTTAATCTGCTGTTCAAACTGCCATTTTTGATAAATATAGTCAAAAATGGCTATAACCATCATCACAATCATTACCCATATAAATATCTTAAATGAAATATTTAAAATATATAAAAAAATATCACCAACACTCCTGTCATAAAGATGCGATATTATATTGACTTCATCTTTTATACAGTAGTATGCAACTCCTCCTACAGTTATAAGTTTTAAAATTGATTTTAAAGCTTCAACAAGAGATTTTAAGGAAAATAATTTAGTAAAACCTGTAATAGGGTTTAGTTTACTGAATTTAGGCTTTATAGCCTTAAAAGAGATTAAAAATCCTACCTGAACAATATTTATAGCAAAAGCAATTAGGAAAACAGCAGCAAGAACAGGAAGAACTGTTAAAATAAATTTTGATAAAACTCTTACAAGTAAATTTATGATATATTGATCATTCAGATTAAAAACAGATTCAAATCTAAAAAGATCTTTCATCAACCCTGTAAGATTTGTATAAACATACTCTCCACTAAAATACAGTGCAAGAAGTCCTGCAAGAAGTACAAATACAGAGACAACTTCAACACTTTTTACAACTTGTCCCTCTTGTCTTGTTTCTCTACGTTTTTTCTCGGTAGCCTTTTCAGTTTTTTCCTGCAATCCTTCAGCCACCTCAACCGCCTCCCATCAAAATAACAACTCCGTTTATGAGATGTTTAAATTCTATCATGTAGTTTTTGGTGGTAATTAAAATGATTTGCAGCGTAAATACGAAAAAAAAAAGTCCGACAACAATCTTTATAGGAAACGCTGCTATTAATATATTCATCTGAGGTGCAAACTTTGCCATCAAACCGAAAGAGACACTAACACATAAAAGAGCAACTATTGCAGGTGCACCTATCTTAAAAGCCTCGCTGAAAATAGCAGAAAAACATAATATAATTCTATTTAAAAGTCTTTGATCCAAAAAAATTTCTCCGACTTTTATCAACTCAAAACTTTTCACAACAGCCGAAATAAGATAAAGATGCCCATCTAACAGAAGAAAAACAAGAAGAACTATCCAATTACCTATTTGATCTAATACCGCAACCTGACCTCCTGTTTGAGGATCAAGTACATTGATCATTGAAAAACCCATCTGAAAACTTATTAATTGACCAGCGAGCTGAATAGATGCAAAATACATCCGAAGAATTAAACCAATAGTCAAACCCAATATAAATTCAGAAGCAACAAGAATAACAAGAGATATTAAATTTTCAGGAAAAATAAAATCATATGGATCAAAACCAGGGAAGATTGAAAAAGTTATCAATAGAGCCAAGCCTGCTTTAACAAGAGTTGGGAAAACAGCACTTCCAAAAAAAGGAAGCAGAAATAAAACAACACTTACTCTTATCAATATCAATAAAAAAGCTGCAAATTGATCAAAAGGAAGATTTAAAAGCTCCATAATGTAAATGGAACAAGGACAGAATATTCCTCCTCGTTCCTAACCTTATTTTATATACATGGGAATATTTAATATAATATTTCTTGTGTATGTGGTAAGTTTTTCTATAATCCAGGGTGCAAAAAACAAAACTCCAAGCAAAACAGTCAAAATTTTAGGGATAAATGTTAAAGTCATCTCCTGTATTGATGTTACCGCCTGAAATACACTTACTGCTATACCCACAATAAGGCCTAAACCTAACATAGGCATGGCAACTAATATTGTAAGGTAGATACCTTCCTTTGCAAATCCTATTATAAAATCTGGTGACATTTTTATACTCCATAAATTTTTATATGAAAATGATGAATTATAAATGGTAAATTATGAATTAAGGAATTCTACTAATTTATAATTTGCCAGTAAGCGTTATTTCATTTTCATGCTTCGTTGTGCCCGGCAGGGCATTGGTGTTATATAGATTGTCACATAATTATCCGATTTTAAAAATTGGCACAAGGTTAGAAAGAGGAGATAATACTAAAACGTATATCTCCAATTGATAACTTAAGCGAAATTATTTATGTGGCAATCTATACATTAAAACTTTTAATCAAAGAGCCCGCAAGAATATTCCACCCATCAACCAGTACAAATAAAATAAGCTTAAACGGAAGAGATATCATTACAGGAGGAAGCATCATCATACCCATGGAAAGTAAAACACTCGCCACAACCATATCTATGATAAGAAACGGCACATATAATATAAAACCAATAATAAATGCTGTTTTAAGTTCACTTATTACAAAAGCAGGAATCAGGGTAAGGAGAGAAACATCGTCTTTTGTTTTGGGCCGGCTTATCCTTGCTGCCTTAATAAACAAAGCCAGATCATTTTCTCTTGTATTAATAAGCATAAAATTTTTTACAGGAGCAATAGTTTCGTCAAAAGCCTTTTTATAACCTATCTCCTCATCAAAATACGGTCTTAAACCATTTTCATATGACAGGTTCCATACAGGAGTCATAATAAAAAAAGTAAAAAAAAGAGCAAGTCCCACCATGACCTGATTAGGTGGACTTTGCTGTGTTCCCACAGCCTGGCGAAGAAAATGGAATACAATAATCAGCCTTGTAAAAGATGTCATCATTATTAAAATTGCAGGTGCAAGGGACAGAATGGTTAATAGTGCTATTATCTCAAGGGCAGTAGCTATCTGATCAGGACTTTCGGCTTTCTCAACACCTATTTTTATTAAAGGGAAAGAAAAAGGTGCACTATCTGCAAAAGACGGTATAACAATATTAACTATTAATAGAATTAATATTACAGCAACAAATAAAATTTTCCGGTAAAATATTAAACTTATAAAATTACAAATATATGTAAAAACTGTATTTTTGAATAAATTTAATATCATTGGCTTTTTTTTGATACCCCTGATCTGTTTTTTAAAAAACTATTTTTAAAATAATCAGCAAAATTTATTGCTCTTGTTTCTTCTTTCTCAATGTTTTTAAGTTCTTTATCTATTTTGGTAATATATGAGATATTTTGCTGTGTGATTCCTACAAGAATTTTTTCTCCCAGTACATCTAAAAGAACTATTCTGTCTTTTGAAGTAAGAAAAAAAGAATCTATAGATTTTATTACACCTCTTCCCATATTTTTTTCACCCGGCATAATTTTTTTTATAAAATATAAACCAAAAATTAATACTCCAAATAAAACACAGAGTATACCGGTACTTTTTAAAACAGGAATTAAAAAATTAAAAGAAGTATCCATTTTCTATATTACCTTAAGCTTTTCACACGTTCCATAGGACTTACAATATCTGTCAGCCTGACTCCGAATTTCTCATTTACAACAATAACCTCACCTCTTGCTACAAGTTTTCTGTTTATATAAACTTCTAATGGTTCACCTGCTAACTTATTTAACTCAATAATTGAACCCTGCCCTAACTGGAGCAAATCATTTATAAGCATTTTAGTTTTTCCCAATTCAACTGACAACTCCAGAGGAATATCCAAAATGAAATTAATATCCGTTCTTTCAGGCTGATGTTCTTCTTCTGCTTGTTGTTTTTCTTCCGGCTGCTGCTCTGCATTTACATCTTTTTCTTCTGCCATTTTCTACTCCACGATTATTTTCTCATCAAGTTTAAAAGACTGAAACCCTCTTTGCACTCCGGCTGTCCCCAGCATTTTGGGATAACCCTCAATCATTCCAACAAGAGGTTTGTCTACATCCTGATCAAGCTGAATAACATCACCTGTTTTCATATTTATCAAACTTTCCCCAGTGATCTGAGTACTTCCTATTAAAACAGAAATATCTACTTCAGATTCTTTTATTATATCTTTTAACCTGTTCTGCCATGCATAATCTACATCTAAAGTTTCTGCCTGAAATCCTGCTGTAAGCTTATTTCGTATAGGTTCGAGCATTGCATAAGGAATACAAAGAATCAAAGTCCCTGCTGATTGCTCAAGCTCCACTTCAAACTTAGTCACAATAACGAGATCAGACGGCTGAACTATAGTTGCAAACTGAGGATTAACTTCAGACCTTACAAGAACTGCAGTAATTTCTTCAACAGGTGCCCATGCAGCTTCAAGATCTTTTAAACAGGCTTCTGCAACTTTTTTTACCATAACCTCTTCAATAGATGTGAAATCCCGGCCTTCAATCCTTGCAGTTCCTGTACCTTTACCACCAAAAAAAGTATCAATAAGGTTAAAAACAAGCCTGCTCTCAAGAACCAAAAGAGCATGCCCTCTAAAAGGATCCATACGAAACATATGCAAACTGGTAGGAACAGGGAGTGATCTTCCGAAATCAGAAAACTTCAAGGTATCTAAAGCTTCTGCTGCAATATCTATATTGGTATGAAGCAAATTAGAAAGACTATTCCTGACCTCTCTTGCAAAACGCTCTATTACCACTTCAAACGTAGGCATCCTGCCGCGTATTACACGATCCTGACTATAAAAATCATACTTTACGATATCTCCTTCATCCTGCAAAGGGGTATCTGTTTCGCTTGCGACATCTCCTGTGTTCAAACCATCTAAAAGACTGTCAACTTCATCCTGACTTAATATATCACTCATAATTTTTTATTGTACAATAAATTCAGTAAAATAAAGGTTTTTGATTTTGCCTGTTTTAAGGCGTTGATTTATACGTTTTATTATTCCGTTTCTTAAAGAAATTTTACCCTCACTTGTCTGTACATCATCAATAGATTTACTACTCAAATATACAATAACAAGATCTCTAATTTCATATGCTCGCTGCTTTAGCTCCTCTTTTAGTACTGTTTGTGACAACTCTAACTCAATAACTACTTTCAAAAATCTGCTGCCTCCTGAAGCTTTTAAATTAACCACAAAAGAACCAAGAGAAAATATATTATCAAATCCTGAATCTATATCAGAAACAGACTTTTCTTCAGGTTTTGTATCAGCTTTTAAAGTAAACTCGGAGGTATTATTTCCCATAAACAACCAAAAAGCCGCACAAGCTGCAACAAGGCAAATACAGGCAGCTATTATAATATTTCTCATAGAAAACAGAGTTGTTTTATCTTTTTGCCCGCTCTCTTTTTTATATTTTTGCTTTTCATCTTCTTTTTTTTTATCTTTC
>DAOWNP010000126.1 GCA_030642545.1 Desulfobacteraceae bacterium
AACAGCCTTCATAGGACTGATATCAGATTTTATAGTTTTTACATTCTGGCTCATATAGGCTTTTACAGGAACACTATTTAAGCAGGCTCCTTTTTTTATTCTTTTGAAATCTCTTTTTGAAATAACCCCTGTAATTTTATTTTTTTTATTTACAACAGGAACACCTGTGCATCTGTTTTTATCTAATATTTTTTTTAACTCTGCCATTGATGTCTCACCTTCTACTGTAAGAACAGGAAAAGACATTAAATCAAAAATTTTTACAGCTCCAAATTTCCCGGTTTTAAGCAATTTATGAAGTTTGTCGGAAATCTCTTCTGTTTTACCGGTTTTAATAACAGCAGAACCTGCTCCCTGATGACCACCACCGCCTAACTTCCTCATAACAGAACCAATACTTAAATCTTCACTCCTGCTCCTGCCTATGACAATAGATACAGCTCTCTCTTTATCTATAAAAACACAAAATGCAGCATCAACATTTAAAACATCTCTAAACATATGAACAACTATAGAAAGATTTCCAATATACCCTTTTATATCTATCTCCCTTATACATACAGACAATCCACCTATCATCTCTCTTTCTGCTGATTTAAGAAGTCTGTATAAAATTTCTTTTTGTTTTTCACCATAAACTGGTCTTAAAAAAGAAGTAACAATAGAAATATCCGCTCCACATTCGATAAGATATCCGGTACAATATGCATCAGCCGCTTTGGTTGAAGGAAAATTAAGACTGCCTGTGTCTTCATATATGCCAGCGAGAAACAAAGTTGCCTGAATAGAGGTAAATTGTATTCCTTTTTTCTGAATCTCTTCAACAATTAATGTGGTTGCGGCTCCCATCTCTTTCTGACATTTAAAATCAGCTTTTATATCACCTTCCTCATGATGATCCCACAAACAAATCTCTAAATCCTTTTTGTTTTTTAATTTATCAGGAATATCAAGTCTGTTCCAGTTATTTGTATCTACAATAATCAAACGATCAACAAGATCAATATCTATCTCACGTATTGAACTTATTTCAAACAGATCTTTGTGGATAGATAAAAAAGCCTTTACATTAGCATTAACATTACCGGGCAAAACAGGAATAGCATCAGGATATAAAATTGTAGCTGCTACAAGAGAGGCCAAAGCATCAAAATCACTATTTTTATGAGTAACAATAATATCCATAATCTTTTCCTAAAATTATTTAATATTTTTTCTTTCAGATTTAGATCTTAATTCAGAATCTTCAAACTCAGAATTATTTTCTGTAAGTTTCCTTATGTATAATAAGCGGCATCTCTTTTTTCTCTCCATACTCTATCTGCATCCGAAATTTATCTACATCGGCACGAGCATCAATACTTTTTTTAGCAAGAAGATAACGTAAATAAATTATCCATACTGCAATTAAAATAAAAACAGAAAAAACAGTAATAAAAAACCACTTGTATCTTGTTAAAGTATCTATTCCGACACTACCTATATATGCCAGTATATCAGGAATAATTAGACAAAATAATACAATCAGTAATAATAAAAAACCTATTATAAAAATATTAAAACTGCTTACCTTATGTAAAATCCTTTCAAATTTGCCTGATTTATCAGATAGTTTAAAATTAATATTAGACTTACTATTACCTGATACTTTTTCTCCATAAAACAAAACAAAATATGCTTTCATTACAAAAGCAAATAACAATACAACTGCAATGGGAATTCCTATAGCAGCAGCAATCCACATTCTAAAAGGGAACGGATTGTTTTTTACTTTAAGTGTTACTTTATAATCTGACAACTCCCCAAAAGTTTTTTCAAAGTAATTTTTATCAAATTCGCTTAAACGATCTCCACGACTTTCATAAAGCATAACTCCAGCCGGATCCTTTATCTGAATCCATGTCTCTCTACCAGATTTTGAAACAGTTATTATAAAAATTTCAAGTTCTATTAAAAATATACAGACAATTATTATTATCTGAAAAGTTCTGTTATCTCTAAACACAGATCTATAATCTTTTCCTGCGATCACTCTTTCCATCTCCTTTAAAGTTCTTTAACAACTCTAAACCCAATATATGTTCTTTTTACAATCGGCATAAAACATGATCTGTCGGCAGAACGTGCATATTTTGAATTCTGATTCCAGCACCCTCCACGCACTATTTTATAATCTCCTGTTGTTGATATCGGATCAACAACAGCTTTATTGTAATTACCAGTATTTATATCAGTACTCCTTGTCCACATACTTCCCTGGCTGCAGCTATCTACACACCACTCTTTAAGATTTCCATTCATATCATACACTCCCCAAACATTAGGCATCTTTAATGCTACCTTGTGAGACACAAATCCTGAATTACCACAATACCATGAAACACTATCAAGCTCTGGTATCAATATACAGCCTATCTTTTTTATTTCACCTTTTTCAAATGCCTGTGTACTCCCTGCCCTTGATACATACTCCCACTCAGCTTCTGTAGGGAGCCTGTATTTATCTGTTCTCTCTTTTATATTTAACCTGTCTATAAATTTTTTGCAGTCATGCCATGAAACCTGTTCAACAGGACCATCTGAACCTTTTTTTTTATTTTCTGAAGGATTATTCCCCATCAAGTGCTTCCATTGGCCCTGAGTTACTTCTGTTGTTAAAATATAAAAGCCGGCAGTAATTGTAACCTGGTGTAAATTTTCATCATTATTCCGTCCCATTTCATCAGGCGGACTCCCCATCATAAATGTACCAGCCGGGATATATACAAATTCCATATCCATCTTATTGGTAAAGCCTCTGTTTTGAGATAATACAATATTCGGCAGTATAAAAAACAAAAAAAAGATAATCACAGTTTTTAAATATTTCATATTGTTCCTTTCCTGCAAAATAAATTTAACATCCGTTATTTTATTTTAAAATTACAATACACTAAACATAATCTAAAATAACAAAATAGACAGGTTTTTTACAAGTAGTTTTAACAATAAATTCAGATATAGTATAAAATTACAAAGAGCAAAAGGTATAAACCGTCACATAAATAATTTCACTGCGTTATCAATCAGAGATATACTATTAGTATTATCTCTTCTTTCTAGCCTTGTGCCAATTTTTAAAATCGGGTAATTATGTAACAATCTATAGTTACAAACAACTTTAAAAATTCTGTATTTGACAAAAACCATTTTTTAAAATATATATTATCATTTATATTTTAAAAAAATAAATAATCTTTAAAAGGGTTAAAATTAAGGTTTAAAAAAAACATTTTTAGACTTTTTTAAAAGGAGTTTAACAAAAAACATGAATAACCCAAATAAAATTAGTATAAACGGAAACTTTTTTTCTTTTGTGCAGGGTGAAACAATTCTCTCAGTTGCAAAAAAAAATTGCATTGAAATCCCTACCCTGTGTTATCTTAAAAACACAACTCCATCCGGTTCATGTAACATATGTGTTGTAGAAATTGAAGGTTCTGCAGATCTTGTTACTGCATGTACCACTCTTGCTGAAAACAACATGGAAATCCACACAGAATCCGTAAAAGTTATTGAATCCAGGAAATCAACACTCACAGCCCTTTTATCATCAGGGAATCATAATTGTTCCATATGTGGTACAAGCAGCAGCGGCTGGACTGATTTTCAGCTAAAGGTTCACAAGGAGGATAAAACCAGCCAGCTTTGTCCTGTCTGGGGAGACTGCAGATTGCAGGATCTGGCTTACAGGTATCAGGTTACAGGTAATCCAGATATTAAAGGTTTTGATAAAGTATATCCTTTAGAAGATGTAAACCCGTTTATTGTAAGAGATTTTTCAAGATGTATTATGTGTGGAAGATGCGTTAAAGCATGCAGAGAAATTCAGGTAAACAATGCTATTAATTTTAGTGATAATAAATCCATAAAAAAAATTATAACTCCTGAAGATAATAATTTAAAAAATTCTGATTGTGTTTTTTGCGGCGAATGTATCCAGGCATGTCCTGTTGGAGCACTTGTAGAAAAAGATGTAAGATACTCTACAAGACCATGGGAAACAAAAAAAGTAAAAACAACCTGCAGCTATTGCGGAGTGGGATGCCAGATATATCTCCATGTTAAAGATAATCAAGTGGTTAAAGTTACTGGTGTTGAAGGTAATCCTCCAAATTATGGTTCTTTATGTGTTAAAGGAAGATTCGGCTTTAATTTTATCCAGTCACAAGACAGGCTCACAACTCCTCTTATAAAAGAGAATGGTACTTTTAAAGAGGCTTCATGGGAAGAAGCCTTTGAGCTTGTTGCAAACAAACTAAAAGAGATACAAAAAAATCATGGCTCTGACAGCATTGGGGTTCTTACTTCAGCAAGAGTTTCAAATGAAGAAAATTATGTTGCCCATAAATTTTGCCGGGCTGTATTAAAAACCAATAATATAGATCATTGTGCCCGGCTCTGACATTCCTCTACAGTGGCCGGTCTGGCCGCAGCTTTTGGAAGTGGTGCAATGACAAATTCTATTGAAGATTTAGAAGATGCTGATGTTATTTTGGTTACAGGTTCAAACACAACTGAAAATCATCCTGTCTTATCATCTTTTATCAAACGTGCATTTTTACGCAAAACAACAAAATTATTACTTGTAGATCCAAGAAAAATAAAGCTTGCTGAATTTGCTCATCAATGGATACAACCTAACCTCGGCACTGATGTTGCCTGGATAAACGGACTAATGCATGTTATTATTAAAGAAAATCTTCATGACAAGGATTTTGTTGAAAAAAGAACCGAAGGATTTGAAGAATTAAAAGCAGTTGTAGAAAAATTTAATCCTGAATATGTTGAAAAAATAACAGGAATAAAAGCATCAGAAATTATATCTGCTGCAAAACTTTTTGCACAGGCAAAAGCAGGTTGTATCATCTATTGCATGGGTATAACTCAACATACTACAGGTACTGACAATGTAAAATCCCTTGCAAATCTATCCATGTTATGCGGAAATTTAGGAATACGGGGTGGAGGAGTAAATCCTCTGCGTGGTCAAAACAATGTACAGGGTGCATGTGATATGGGAGGTCTTCCCAATGTTTTTACAGCATATCAGCCTGTAACAAACAAAGATGCAAGATTAAAACTCGAAGAGTTATGGGGTGTAAAAGACCTTTCAGACAAACCAGGACTAACTGCAACCCAGATGGTACCTTTAGCCCACGACAAAATAGTAAAAGCCTTGTATATTATAGGTGAAAATCCACTTGTTTCAGATCCTGACTTAAATCATGCTAAAAAAAGCTTTGATAATCTTGATTTTTTGGTGGTTCAGGATATTTTTATGACTGAGACAGCTCAAGCTGCAGATGTTGTTTTCCCATCAGCCTGTTTTGCTGAAAAAGATGGTACTTTTTCTAATACTGAAAGAAGAGTTCAAAGAATCAGAAAAGCTGTCAATCCTCCTGGAGATGCAAAAACTGACTGGGAAATTCTCTCTGGTGTTGCCCAAAAAATGGGTTATAACATGGACTATAAATGTGCTGAAGATATTATGGATGAAATACGTATAACTACACCATCTTACAAAGGCATAACTTATCAGCGTATTGAAAAAACAGGTCTTCACTGGCCATGTCCTGATGAAAACCACCCAGGTACACCTATTCTGCATACAAGTCAGTTTCCAAGGGGAAAAGGATTATTTCATGCTATTGACTTTATACCTCCGGCTGAACAGACAGATGATAAATATCCTCTATATTTGACAACAGGTAGAATTATTTATCACTATCATACAGGAACCATGACAAGAAAAGTAGATGGATTAAATGAGCAGGCTCCTGAGAATTTTGTTGAAATTTCATCAAAAGATGCTAATCAGTTAGACTTAAAAAATAATTCTATGGTAAAGGTTGCCTCAAGAAGAGGAACAATTGAAGTCAGACTCAAAATATCTGAAAAAGCTAAACAGGGAACTATTTTTATTCCCTTTCATTTTGCTGAATCTGCTGTAAATTTACTGACAAATGCAGCTCTTGATCCTGTCTCAAAAATACCAGAATTTAAGGTTTGTGCTGTAAATCTATCTGCTGCAGCATAAGAAACGGTAACTTTTTAGACTGGAAAATGAGGACAATCTGACAAGGCTTCATCCAGCCATCCTCTAAGGGGCGGGACGGCTGGATAATTTTCAGGGATAAAGGAAAAAAATTAATCTACTAACATCACCGAAACACCTTTTACAGAATGGAGCACTTTTTGTGAAACACTTCCTATGAAAAACTCCTTAATTCCAGAAAGACCTCTTCTTCCCAATATTACTACATCATAACCGGATTGAGCTTCAACAATCAGATCTCTTGCAATACCATGTTTCTTCTTCCAAATTGTCAATTTAATATTTTCTTTGTCAAAGCCGGCGTTTATAAGTTTTTTTTCAGCCTGTTGCATTGCTTTTTTAATCAGTTCCCTTTTTTTATCTTCAAGAATACAAAAAGAACTCTTTTGAGATAAAAAGTAAGGAGCCAATTCAGGACTGTCCATAGTACATAAAGCAACAGAATCAGGAAGTACATTAAACAGTGTTACTTTGTGATCCGATGTAAAATATTTTGCAATAAACTCCACTGCCCTCATGGCGTTTTCCGAATCATCAAATGCTACCAGCAGTCTGTTCTTCATAATTACCCTCCTTTTTAAAAACTACGTTCATAAATATTTTTTATCATCTGATTAACCCTAACTCATCTTTTTCATTTTTATAAGTAAATATTCATAAAAAGTGATGTTTTAAAAATTCAAAAAACAAACTGAATATTTTCAGTATATAAAAAACAACTTATTCTGATTTCGTCAATATAGAAAATCATCTATATTTACAAGAAAGAAAACTGTTTGAATTTCAAAAAACAATAACTCTTTATAACCCTCACTAATACTTACTTTGAAGGTAATAGCAAAACAAATAAGCTTGGATTTCTGAAACATTCTAAAGAAAAAATATTATAGAATTAAATTAGGAAAACTATTATTATATGGTGCGAAACATGAGGT
>DAOWNP010000102.1 GCA_030642545.1 Desulfobacteraceae bacterium
AAGAGAATAATTATTGCTATTACAGGTGCATCAGGATCAATATACGGATTGCATCTTTTAAAAGCATTACTAAGTAGTCCTGTTGATGTTTTTTTTGTTGCATCTGATGCCGGAAAAACTGTTATGCAGTATGAAACAGCATATAACGGAGGATCATTAAAAGAATTTGTTTTAAGCCAGTGTAAAAGTATTCATAAAGATGCAAATCTTTATGAGGCAAAAGTATCCGATTTGTCAGCTTCTTTTGCAAGTGGTTCATTTGCCTGTGATGGTATGGTTGTTGCTCCATGCTCTATGAAAAGTCTTGGTGCAATAGCACATGGTATATCAGACGGGCTTATATTACGGGCAGCAGACGTATGTTTAAAAGAAAAAAGACCTTTAATTCTTTTGACAAGAGAAACGCCCCTGAGTTTAATTCATTTAAAAAATATGTGTTCTGTAGCAGCTGCCGGAGCCACAATAATGCCTCCCTGCCCAGGGTTTTATTTGAATCCAAAAACAATTGATGATCTGGTAAACAGTATAGTAACACGGATTCTTGACCATCTTAAAATCACTTATATGTTTGCAGACAGGTGGGGGTGATAAAGCAAGTGATTCTGTTTAGGATTTTATCCACTTTCCTAATGAATTTTATATACCAATCATTTGAATTGCGAACAATTTGTACCAGGGGGGACGGAAGTGATTTTAAGCTTAAAAAAGCAATAAATATTAAACCAATGTATGAAAACCTGCAGGAATTTCTGGATTTTCTTTTTTTAAAAAAAGAGATAAAAGTAGTAAATAGACGTGTAAGTACCCGCCTTGAAATAAGTAAAATAACTTCAAAAGAATCAAAGCGTCCTTTTGGTGGAAAAGCCCTTTTTTTCAAAAATGTAAAAGATTCTTTCTATCCTGTTATTACTAATGTTTTTGGCAGCAGCAGGAGAATGGCGTACGCATTGGGAATGAAATCTTTAAACCATATTTCTCAACTTTTAGAAAAGCATATAAAACAAATTGATATTAAAACAAATCAGGATGCTTTAGAACTGTTATCAGCAATTATAAAAAAAACAGATTATGCACCACAGTTGATAAAAAAAAATGTTCCCATTTGTCAGGAAGTTATTAATACAGGAGATAATGTAAATCTCTATGATATTCCGACTCTTTTTAATCTAAAAAAAGATGGAGGAAATCTTATTACTCTGCCTGTAGTTTTTACCAAAGATCCAGACACAGGAGCAAGAAACACAGGTATTTACAGGATGCAGATTTATGATAAAAAGACCACAGGTATGCACTGGTATAACCATAACAATGGATCTCATCTTTATAGTAAATATGGAGCAAAAAAAAAAAAAATGCCGGTAGCTTGTGTTTTAGGAGCAGATCCTGCAACGATTTTTGCTGCTATGTGTCCGCTTCCTGAAGGAGTAGATGAGCTGCTTCTTTCAGGTTTTATAAGAAAAAAACCTGTACCTCTTACAAAATGTATTACTATAGATATGGAAGTTCCATCAGATGCAGAATTTGTTTTAGAAGGATATATTAATTATGGGGATTTGAAAAAAGAGGGGCCTTTTGGAAATCATACAGGATATTATGGGCCATGCGAGCCCTATCCAGTATTTCATGTTACAGCGCAAACACATAGGAAAAATCCTGTATATCAGGCTACCATTGTAGGACGACCTCCCATGGAGGACTGTTATATGGCAAAAGCAATGGAAAAGCTTCTTTATCCTGTTGTAAAAGCATCAATACCAGGTTTTTACAATATAAGATCCCCTTTTGAAGGAATATTTCACAATATATCATATATATCTGTAGATAAAACAACAGCAAACCCAAAAAAAATTATTTCAAATTATTTCAAATTAAAACATATACGGCAATCCCGTGGTATAATTTTACTGGATAAAAACACAGATATTGACAATGATAATGAAATAGTAGAATCAATGCTGCAAAATTTTGATTTTAATAAAGACATCTTGTCTTTTTTTGTAGAATCAGTAAATCGTAATATAGTTGCTTTGGATTTTACTAAAAAAAAATCTTTGCCTGCTCAAAATTCAATATCACCTGCCAGATTTTTTAATACATCAGAAACACTACCAAAATACTTGAAAAAAGCAAATCAGCTTTTTGAAACAGGTTATAATAAAAAGCATATAAATCACGTTTTATCTGTTTTTGAGGCAGACTATACAAATTATCAGACTGATAAAATTGCAGATCTTCTTTTATTTCATGATAACTTTAAGACATTTAACATTATTATAATATTTGACAACAATATTGATAGTAATGACCACTATCTTCTTCTATGGAAATTTTTTAACAATCTATCTTTTGGTCAAGATATAATAATAAAAAACAGCCGTATGGTAATAGATGTCAGAGCAGCAAAAAAAAATAGGGGGCTGGATTTTTAAGCTGTATAACAATGATAATAAAAGTATTATAATTTATTTTTCTTTACAATATACATAAATATTAAAAAGAAGTAGCCGGTTTCAGTAGTGTTCGGTTAAACTTCCCGTATTTTGTCTATTTTGTTTCCTGATGTTACGCTTCATGTGCGGAATGTATGTTATATATATAAACCGTCTTGAGAAGTTACAATAAAACATTGTAACTACCTGAATTACAGTAATTTTGAAAAGTTAAACCTGTAAAACTTGATAATCAGGTTTTACAGGTTGCCTGCAATCTGTTTTTTTATAGGAAAATTCTAATTGACAAATAGGAAATATCTTGGTATTAAGTTTTTTTGCTGATTAAATCAGCTTTTATTTTTTATCTAATTATCTGAGGGTTTAGAATATGTTTCAGTTTTTCGGCTTTACATGAGTAAAGATTCTACGTTCTGCCAGGATTTGGTTGACACGGGGATTTGCCTGAAAATTGAAATAATTTATACTTTCCATTTCATAGTTTCATATCTTTTTCCGCACTCCTCGTGTTTTTGAATAAATATTTTTATATATAGATTGTTTTATTGGGAGTTATGGTGCTGGGCGCCCCGCGGGCTTCAAACCCGTTGGCTTTGTGTGAAAAACGAAGAGGAGGTTCGATTCCCCTTACTCCCTCCAAAACAACTGCTGTAAAAAATTTTGCAGAGAATTGATAAGATGCAAAAACACATTACCATAGGTGTAGCAGGTCATGTTGATCACGGAAAAACATCTCTGATTCACCTTTTAAACAAAAAAGATCATAAAAACCTCACATATAGAAAGGTTAAAACAGGAAAAAAACGAATTTATTCAGATAAAGTATTGGTTACACCCTGGAGCCATTCTGATAATCCTGCAATTACATTTATTGATGTACCAGGACACATACGTTTTTCTACCAATACTATTTGTGGATTATCTTTTGTTGATATGGCTGTTTTGGTTATAGCTGCCAATGACGGAATTATGCCTCAAACTATTGAACACTTAAATATTCTAAATTTCTTTAAAGTTAAAAAAGGATTTATCGTTATAACAAAAACAGATCTTGCAGATGATGAGATCCTTGAGATTGTTGAACTGGAAATAGAGGAGATTGTCAGAGGTACTTTTCTTGAAAAAAAACCTGTCTTGCAGTTTTCCGCAATAAACCAAAATGGATTTGATGAAATTTGCAGAACAATTATAAAAGAGGCTAAAAACATTGATTTTAAAAATTCTGATCAGTTTTTTCGCCTTTATATAGATCATGTATGGAGCATTTCAGGCTTTGGAACAGTCGTAAGTGGAACAGCTTGTTCAGGAAGTATAAACAGTGATGATACACTCTACCTTTTGCCCCTCCAGAAAAAAACCAGAGCAAGATTTATTGAAGTTCATCACAATAAGGTACAGCGTGTGTTTGCAGGGCAAAGAGTTGGGCTAAATCTAAAAAATGTTTCTTTTAAAGAAGTAAAACGCGGAATGGTTCTATCACAAAAAGACACCTGCATATCATGTTTAATGTTTAATGCTGAAATAAAACTGCTTGAAACTTCTGAAACATCTTTAAAAAACTATCAAAAAATAAAGGTTTATACAGGAACATCAAAAGTTAATGCCGTTATTATTTTGATGGAGGGAAAAAATATACTGCCTGGAGAAAAAGCCTTTGTACAGCTCAGAATAAAAAAAGAGACAGCAATTTTATTAAAGGATACTTTTGTTATCAGCCTTATGAATATACAAAAAATCATAGGCGGCGGAATTATACTCGAAATTACAAAAGAAAAATTCAGGAAAGCAAAAGAAAAAAAAATTGTGCCTTTTCTTAAAGCAATGCTTTCAGAAAATCTAAAAAAAATCATTGAGCATTATATTGAAAAAAACTCCAATATTCTGATCTGCTCTATGCAAATTTCCCAAAAAACAGGTTTTACCATCAACAAAGTGGAAAGCATACTTATGTCAAAAGTTAATACAGGTGAAATGCTTGTTTTTAAAAAAGACTGGTTTATAGAAAAAAAAAGATATCAGGATATAAAAAAAAGGGTTTATGAAATCATAAAAAATTATTTTTTAGAGAATCCTCTCGAAATCAGTATGTGTATAACAAAAATTAAAAACAGGCTTTTACCTTTCTCTGAAAATTTAATAATTCAGAAAGTTATTAAAGAGCTAATTCAGAAGGGGAAAATTGATAAAAAAAGTAAAGGTTTTGGTATTTCAAATTCAGCAGGAGTGTTATCAGAAAAACAGCAAAATTTAACCAGCATGCTTATTGATTTTGCACATGGTTCAGACCTTATGCATTTTAGTGCGGGTAAATTTTGTAAATACCAAAAAATGAGTTCAAAAAAAGATGAAGTTCAAAAAAGTTTAGATTACCTGCATAACCATAACAAACTAATAAAATTAAACAATGAACGTTATATTACAAATATAGCATTGGAGAAAATCAAAAAAAAAGTAGAAAATTTTATTGTTACAAATGGAAGCCTTTCAATTTCAGACTGCAAAGAAGTGTTAGGGTATGGCAGATCAAGAGGTGTCCCTGTTTTTGAATATCTCGACCATATAGGATTTACCAACCGAATGGGAAATAAGCGTATTCTTAAGGAATAAGGATAAATAAAGGAGTTATTATGGGTAAAACACTCAGTATTACAAATACCAATAAATCTGTTTTGTTTGAAAAAGTAAAAAAAATGATGCCTGAAAACAGCAACCTTAATTTGTGTTTGACTTGCGGGGCATGTTCGTCAGGGTGTCCGGCCACAGGTCTTGCAGATATGGATCCAAGAAAATTTTTGCATATGATTACATTAGGGATGGACAAAGAAATTACAAATCATCCCTGGGTTTGGATGTGTTCTTTGTGTCAGCGATGCACTTATGTGTGTCCCATGAAAATTAATATTGCTGGAATAGTTTATGAGATAAGAAAACTCTGGCCCAGAGATGAACGACCAAAAGGCATTCTCAGTTCTTGTGATATGGCTTTAAGAAACGACAGTTGCAGTGCAATGGGTACCCCACCGGATGATTTTATTTTCGTTGTTGAAGATGTGGCTGAAGAGGTGCGTGAAACACAGCCCGGATGGGAAAATCTTGAGGCTCCAATGGATAAAAAAGGTGCTCACTTTTTTTTATCTCAAAATTCAAGGGAGCCTGTTACCGAGCCTGACGAAATGATTCCTTTGTGGAAAATTCTAAATATAGTCGGGGCTGACTGGACATACGGAAGCACAGGATGGGGAGGAGAAAACTACTGTATGTTTCTTGCTGATGATGAAAACTGGAAGAAAACTACCGAGTATTCAATCCGTAAAGCAGAAGATCTCGGTTGCAAGGTTTATCTTAATACTGAGTGTGGTCATGCTACTTATGCAATTTGGCAGGGAGCAAAAAGATTTGATATTAAAACAGATCTTAAATTAGATCCAATTGTACCGTATTATGCCAAATGGATACGGGAAGGAAAGCTAAAAGTAAATTCAGACTGGAACAGGGATCTAAAGATAAAATTTACGGTTCAGGATCCGTGTCAGCAAGTGCGAAAAAGTTTTGGAGATCCATTAGCCGATGATTTGCGTTTTATAATAAAGTTATGTGTAGGAGAAGAAAATTTTATAGATATGACTCCCAACTATTCAAATAATTTCTGTTGCGGAGGAGGAGGAGGATTTCTTCAATCCGGCTATAACAAAGAGAGATTTCAGTTTGGAAAACTTAAACTTGATCAAATTATTACTACAAAGGCTGATTACTGTGTTACTCCATGCCATAATTGCCATGCACAAATTCATGAACTGGCCGAACATAACAAAGCAAATTATCACACAATTCATCTATGGACACTGATTTGCCTTTCGCTGGGAATTCTTGCTGAAAACGAAAGGGAGTATCTTGGCGAAGATCTTGTCAAAGTTAATTTACCTGAAATTTAAATGCCTGAATAACAAGGAGTAAAAAATGACAAATAAAGTAATCGGAGCGGTTCTTATAGCAGGCGGCGGGATTGCAGCGATACAGGCCGCTCTGGATCTGGCGAATTCAGGATATTATGTATATATGGTTGAAAAAACCCCGTCAATCGGCGGAGTTATGGCTCAACTTGACAAAACATTTCCCACCAATGACTGTGCCATGTGTATTATGTCTCCAAAACTCGTTGAAGTAGGAAGGCATATAAACATAGAAATTATAGCACTTGCACAAATAGAGGATATCCGTGGTGAAAAAGGAAATTTCAAAGTCGATATCTTTCAAAAAGCAAGATATGTGGATACAGATAAGTGTATTGCTTGTGGCGTATGTGCTGAAAAATGTCCAAAAACAGTGATAGACGTTTATAATGAAAAACTTATTAAAAGAAAAGCTATCTATGTTCCATATCCCCAGGCAGTTCCCTTAAAATACTCCATAGATGTAGAAAACTGTATAAAACTTACCAGAGGAAAATGCGGGAATTGTGAAAATGTATGCCCGTCAGGAGCTATAAATTATGATGATAAAGATAAAAATAGAACCTTAAATGTTGGATCAGTGATACTTGCTCCAGGATTTAAAGCGTATGATCCTTCTAAAAAAAGGATGTACTCCTATGACAATAATCCCGATGTTGTTACTTCTTTAGAGTTTGAAAGACTTTTGTCTGCATCAGGTCCTAACCGGGGACATCTTGTTCGCATATCTGATCATGTTGAACCGAAAAGAATTGCATGGCTTCAATGTGTAGGTTCTCGTGATATAAATACCTGTAATAACAGCCACTGTTCATCAGTATGCTGTATGTATGCCATAAAGCAGGCTATAATAGCCAAAGAGCATGACCCTTCTTTAGATTGTGCTATTTTTTACATGGATATGCGTACACATGGAAAAGGTTTTGAAAATTGCTATAATGAAGCAAAAGATAAACACGGCATTAGATTTATCAGATGCAGGGTACACTCAGTCTTCTCTCAAACCGGCGTTGAAAAAGGACAGGTTATTGATTATTTTGATGAAAAAACAGGTAAAACAATCAGAAAAATATTTGATATTGTTGTGCTGTCAGTTGGGATGGAAATAGATAGCGAAGTAAAAGCTTTTGCCAAAAAAATAGGAGTAGACCTTACACCAGGCGGCTTCTGCAAAACAGGTTCATTTAATCCTGTATCCACATCACGGGATGGAATTTATGTATGCGGCGCTTTTCAGGGCCCGAAGGATATTCCCCAGTCTGTTGTTGAAGCAGGCTCAGCCGCTCTTTGTGCAGGCTCTGTGCTTATTGATGCCAGAAACAGTCTCACAAAAACATTAACAATGCCGCCTGAAATAAACATTTCTGGAGATAGACCGAGAATAGGTGTTTTTATATGTCACTGTGGAATTAATATCGGAAGTGTTGTAGATGTTCCGGCAGTACGTGATTTTGCAAAAGATCTTCCTTTTGTTGAATATTCTGATGACAATCTCTATTCCTGTTCTCAGGATACTCAAGATGCTATTGTCAAAGTTATCAAAGAACAAAAT